>JAWXUP010000014.1:0-46261 GCA_044426345.1 Clostridia bacterium
TTGGAAGTACGCAATCCGGCATCCGTTCGCCTAACCACTCGTACTCCAACTCGCTATCGCTTATGCAGTGATATTGATAAATTTTCTCGACCACGTAGTTGCCTATTTCGGTGCTTGAACTTACGTTATTCGTGCCACGCACGTTTGTGCGATGGTATAAATTTATTTATACGTGAAAAATAATGCACCCTGTAGGGGCGAACAGTGTTCGCCCGTGACCACGCTACAAAGTATCGTCATTTTGAAAACAAACAATACTGTAGGGGCGAACTGCGTTCGTCCGTGCCGTGTAATAAATACGGTGCAAACTCCCTCAGTCACTGTGGTGACAGCTCCCTCGTCAGGGAGCCAAAGGAAAAAAGCCTCCCTCTCCGAGGGAGGTGGCAAAATCTTTGATTTTGACGGAGGGAGCTAGCACAATTTGAAAATAATGCACCCTCTTTATATTTAATTAGAACTATTTTCCCTCACTTTTCACCTAAAATAACATATAATAATCCGAGGTGATTTTTATGAATGTGCAAGAAACTGACGATAAATCTCGAAAATTCAATTACGCAAACGAGGAACTTATTTTGCTTGCAAGCACTATTTTAACACTTGAACTAAGTCGTGGTAAAACCTCCAACGAAATCGAATTAATAGCACTTATTTTACAAAATGTCGCTTCTCAACTTGCAACAATTGCCGATATGCGAGTTTTATCCGATGACATAAATGGCGAGGATATTCTACCCTTCTTACCCATTATTTGATACATAAATGATAAATTTAATACAATATTAATAAATAATTGCGTAATATTTTCGAAATTCTTGGTATACTTAAAGTATGATAAGGAGGATATATGAAAAATTTATCTTTTAAAAATATTTTATTTATAATAACATATACTATGATTTTATTGGTATTTTGTATGAATTTTAGCGTTGTTCTTGCTGTTATAGGTTCGGCATTAGGCATAATCTCGCCTTTTTTCACTGCACTTTGTATAGCTTTTATCGTAAATTTACCATTAAAACGCATAGAACCCAAGCTTTCGAATAAAATCAAACCAAAACTTAGACGTGCAATTGCTATTTTCTTGTCATTTGCTATCATTGCACTATTTTTTACTACTATTTTTGTATTTTTAGTCCCTCAGTTAAACGCAAGTGTAAAAACTTTGACTGCAATAATTCCTTCTTATCTTGAAAATTTAGAGACAACTATTTTAAATCTAGCTGTTGAATTCAACGTACCAAGCGATATGCTTAATCAAATTGTTTCTCGTTTTGACCAAATCATAAACTTTTTCGGCAGTTTTGCTATAGAAATAATTCCTAGAATTTTAACTTTTACCATAAGCATAGCAAATGGTACAATTAACTTTTTCATTGGCTTTGTACTGTCTTTTTATCTTTTATCTGGAAAAGAAGAACTTATTTTCGGCTTTAAACGTCTTATAACTGCTATTTTCCCAAGAAAAACTTCCGAATATTTATTCTACGTTGGAAAACTTACCAACAAAACTTTCGAGGCTTTTATCTCAGGACAGCTAACTGAATCGCTTATTTTAGGTTCTCTTTGCACACTCGGTCTTGTAATTTTACGCATAGATTATGCAATTTTAATAGGCGTAATTATCGGTATTTCAAGTTTAGTTCCAATTTTCGGTTCAATTTTGGGTACAATACCTTGTGCGTTCATCATTTTTGTGATAAATCCCAAACAAGCACTTATTTTCTTAATTTTCCTATTTATTTTACAGCAACTCGAAGGTGATATAATTTATCCACGTGTTGTTGGAAAATCTATCGGTATTTCCGGATTATGGGTTATGTTTGCAATGATTGTTGGTGGAAGTTTAGCAGGAGTTGTAGGGTTAATCATAGGAATACCAATTTTCGCAGTTTTTCATACCCTACTAGACGAATGGGTGTCAAAGCGTTTAGGCGAGTAAATAGTTTCGACATTCAAATTAATAAAAATCGCATAACAAATGGTGTTCGTCCGTCATATTGCGTGTGGCTATTTATTGTTTGTGCGATTTTTATTGCGTTTCACGGACAACCTCAGGTCGCACCTACAGTTTTGATGTTATTTTTTAATACGGATATAGCAAAAGGAACGATGTTTTTTCATCGTTCCTTTAAAATTTCATATAACTTATTCGTGGTGTGTAATCGTTGTATCTCTTGCCCATTTTTTACCCAAAGCTCTACCTACAAAGACTATAGTTTTTAAAATCTCGTCGATTTTTGTACAACAGTACACCCAAAACACAGGAAGTTCCCACACAAATGCTGCTAATACTCCTAGTGGCACTGCTATTAACCACAGCATTATTATCTCTGAATACAGAACAAATTTTGCATCGCCACCACCACGCAAAACACCCATACCTGCTATAACTGATAGTGATTGGAAAAATAAAATAAACGAGTTTGCAGTCAAAATTTCTTTCGCTATTTCTACTGTTTCTGGTGTAATATTATAAAATCCTATAACTAAATCTTTTGTAAGATACACTATCGTAGTAGAAATAATACCCATTACAATTGAGATAATTATAAATGTTTGTGCATAATCATACGCTCTATGTATTTTACCCTCACCTATGACATTACCTATAGTTACAAGCGATGCACTAGCTACACCAAACAAGAAAATACTAACCAACTGAAACATAACCGAGCTTATTGCATTAGCAGAAACCATTGATTTTCCCATACGTCCAAAAATGATAGATATAGATGTCGAACCCATAACCCACATAATTTCATTGATAAGTATAGGCGTTGCATTTTTTACGTAATTTTTTAAAATTATCATATCTACGGTCTTCAAATGATGTAATTTAAGGCGAATTTTATCATCAACACGTGCCATATAGTAAATTATTATCACAAATTCAACCAAACGAGCTGTAACCGTTGCAATCGCTGCGCCTTGAATTTCTAGTCTTGGCATACCAAAATTGCCGAAAATTAATCCATAATTTAAAAAAGCGTTGACTGCAAAAGATATTCCATATACGAAAACTGCGATTTTTGTAGAATGCACTGCACGAAGAGTTGTAACACTACACGAAGTTATCGCAAACGGAATATACCCTATCGCCATAATTTTAAGATACTTTGCACCCTCTGCGATTACCTCTGGTTCATTTGAATAAATACTCATAAATTGTTCTGGTAACGCAAACGCAATTATAGTAGCTATAGCGCCAAAAACTATCGCTGCACGATAAGCTATTGAATAAATTTTATGTATAGCTTTTATGTCACCTTTTCCGTAATATTGTGCGATTAAAACATTGCTACCTTCCGAAACACCAGCTATGCACAAAACAGTTATAAAATACATTTGTCCTGCAAGATTTGAACCAGAAAGCGAATTCTCTCCAAGTTGACCTAGCATAAGTGTGTCGAGTAAGTTTACCATAAAACTTATAAAGCTTTGTATGGCAATCGGAATACCAATCGCAAGTATAGTTTTATAAAACTTTTTTTCTCTAACTATCATTTTTTCTACCTTCTATAAATTTAATAACATTCATTTTTAATCAATACACCCGTAGGGTACAACGCCTCCGTCGTATCTTTAATAAATCTGCACATACTATTTTAAAACACCACATACCATACTTATTTTGCGAAAACATAAGCCTCTAGAAAACTAGAGGCTTTAATATTAGTTTGAAACAGCTTTTGATGTGCTATATAAATGATCATCTAAATCTTTATGCATTGCAAGTGCTTCTTCTATATCAACATTGCAAATTTTATTATCTTTAAAGCATACAACACGATTTGTTTTACCGTCCATGATAACTTCAACAGCGTGAGCACCCATTCTGATAGCCATAACTCTGTCCATTGCAGTTGGTGAACCACCACGTTGAATATGCCCTAAAACTGTAAGTCTAGTTTCGATACCAGTTAAATCGTAAATTTTATGTCCAATATCTTCTGCGTTGCCAAAACCTTCAGCAACAATAATTACGTGGTGATTTCTACCACGAATTTTACCGTAACGCATTTTTTCAACGATTTCATTTTCAATATCAATTTCACGTTCTGGAACTAAAATCGCTGTAGCACCAGTTGCAACACCAACGTTTAATGCCAAGTGACCAGCAGCACGTCCCATAACTTCAACAATAGAACATCTTTCGTGCGATTGCATTGTATCAGATAATTTATCTATTGCCTCGATAGCTGTATTTTGTGCAGTATCAAAACCAATTGTGTAATCTGTACACGTAATATCATTGTCTATAGTACCTGGAATACCGATAGCTGGAACGCCTGCACGAGAAAGTGTTTGAGCTCCTCTAAAAGTACCATCACCACCAATTGCAACTAAGGCGTCTAAACCTAAGTATTTGCAAGTGTTAACAGCTTTTTGCAAACCTTCTGGTGTCATAAATTCTAAACATCTTGCTGTGTATAAAATTGTACCACCTTTTTTTGTAATACCATCAACAGATCTAGCATCAAGTTCAACAACGTCCCCATTGATAAGTCCGTTATATCCACGTCTAATTCCTAGACACGAAATGCCTTGTGATGTAGCTGTACGAACAACAGCACGAACTGCTGCATTCATACCTGGTGCATCGCCACCACTTGTAAGAACACCGATTCTTCTAATTTGTTTTTTACCGTCCATATTGACCCCCAAAAAATAATTTATATTTTCTCTCTCTTATTTCAAAATTAAATTCTCATATATAACTAATTATACTACCACAACACTACCTTCGTCAAGTTCTAAGCGAAGTTTTGTAAGCAAATCTGCATTTGATGTTACATATAAGTTTCTAGAAACCGTTATTGTCTTGCTATCATCGGTTGTATGAAGTCTAACTTCCATATCACCTCTATGTTCTAGCAGAATTTTTTTCACCGATTTAAGCTTAGGATTTTGCAAATTATCTATTTTTATCCACAAACGTTTTTGCTTTCTTGGTTGTTGTTTTTGATATGGTTTTGATTTTTGACCCACAAGCTCTGCAATTCCTTCTTCACAAAGTGGTTGAACGCTATTACAGATGATTTTCGGTGCCTCATCTTCTTTGGCATTAATTCTTCCAGAAACTGCAATTAATTGGTC
Organism: Clostridia bacterium; assembly: GCA_044426345.1. Lineage (GTDB taxonomy): Bacteria > Bacillota > Clostridia > Oscillospirales > Butyricicoccaceae > CAYJLC01. The sequence goes on from JAWXUP010000014.1 coordinate 5,101, forward strand.
ATTTTTTATATAAGAACCACTAGCAGTTAATACATTCGAGAACATAACAAGCTCAATGCTAGACGTTAAGTCCTCTAGCTGAACATACGCCATATTCGTATTTTTCTTAGTAACTTGAATCCTAGCCGAAGTTATAACACCAACGATTACAACGTCCATATTATCTTTATAGTATTTTGTATGTCCTTCATTTGTTAAATCATCTATAATATTATAAATTTTAGATACGCCTTCTAAATTTGTAAGTGCAAGTTGCTCATCTAAAGGGTGTCCAGACAAATAAATGCCAGACATTTCTTTTTCCATCAGTAGTAGTTGTTTTTTCGGAAACTCTGCAATATTTGGTACAACAATTTGACTAGTTTGCTCGGTGTCACCCATCGAAAATAAGTCTATTTGACCTTCTAAATTTTTACGTTTAGATTTTGAAACATCTTCTAATGCTATTTCAAAAATACGAAGTAAACCTGCTCGTGTGTATCCAAATTCATCAAAGGCTCCACATTTAATTAATGCCTCCACTGCTCGCTTATTCAAGTCATATTGGTACATTCTTGTGATAAAATCTTCAAAAGAAATGAATTTTCCGTTATTTTCACGCTCTATTACCAAGTTTTCGATAACATTTCTGCCAACATTCTTAATAGCTACAAGACCAAAACGAATGTCATCGCCGGATACAACAAAATTTGCTCTTGAATAGTTTATAGACGGATTTAACGTTTTTATACCCATATTTTTCGCAGCGCCTATATATTCTGAAACCTTCGCCGATGAATCAAGCACCGATGTAAGTAACGCTGCCATATATTCTTTTGGATAGTGACATTTAAAATACGCTGTTTGGTATGAAATAAACGCATAAGATACTGCGTGAGCTTTATTAAATGCATAGTTTGCAAAGTCTAGAATTTCATCAAAAATCTCGTTTGCTATTTTTTCTGGCACACCACGTTTTATGCAACCATCAATATTTTCATCTTCTTTACCATAAACAAAGCTTTGTTTTTCACGATTTAGTTCATCAAATTTCTTTTTAGACATAGCACGTCGAACCATATCGGCTTTTCCTAGAGAATATCCGGCAAGACGTCTGAAAACTTCCATAACTTGCTCTTGATATACCATACAGCCATATGTTACACCCAAAATATCCTCTAAAAGTGGGTGTTTATAAGTAACTTTACCCTCTGAGTGTCTACCTTTGATATATTTCGGAATAGACTGCATAGGTCCAGGACGATACAGCGCCACAACGGCCGTGATATCCTCGATAGACTGAGGTTTTAAACCTGTTACTACGTTTGTAATTCCCGTACTTTCAAGCTGGAATACACCCTCAGTTTTACCTTGTGATAGCATTTCAAAAGTTTGTGCATCATCTAAAGGAACATCTTCCTCGCGAAAATCTGGGTTTGTATCTTTTATATTTTCTACGCAATCGTGTAGCACCGTTAAATTTCGCAGACCCAAAAAGTCCATTTTAAGTAGTCCTAATTTTTCAAGCGTATTCATCGGAAACTGCGTTACAATTTGCTCATCATTTTTAGAAAGTGGAACGTGTTCTGAAACCTTTTCCTTAGTGATAACCACTCCCGCTGCGTGAGTTGATGCGTGACGTGGCATACCTTCGAGCGCCATTGCAGTATCTATAAGTTTTTTCACCGTTTGGTCGCTATCATACTCATTTTTAAGCTCTTGAGATACCTGTAATGCTTTTTCAAGTGTCATTCCAAGCTCTGTTGGTATCATTTTGGCAATTTTATCAACGTCACCATATGGAACATCAAGCGCACGTCCAACGTCGCGAATTGCTCCACGTGCTGCCATTGTACCAAAGGTCACAATTTGAGCGACACGGTCTTTTCCGTATTTTTCATTTACATACTCGATAACTTTCGGACGATTTACATAGCAAAAGTCGATATCAATATCTGGCATTGAAATACGTTCTGGATTTAAAAAACGTTCGAAGTATAGCGAATATTTTACAGGGTCAATATCGGTAATTTTCAACACAAACGCAACCATAGAACCCGCTGCAGAACCTCTACCAGGTCCTACTGGAATATTATTATTTTTAGAAAATGCAATGAAGTCCCAAACTATCAAGAAATAGTCTACAAATCCCATTTGCTCAATCATTTGTATTTCAAATTCAAGACGTTCTTCGTAATCTTTATAATTGCTAGGGAAACGTTCTTTCAGTCCGTCAAAACATAATTTTCTGAAATATTCACTCGCTGTATATCCAACTGGAACATCATACGCTGGCAAGTGATATTCACCGAATGTAAACTCTAAATTGCACATATCGGCAATTTTCACAGTATTCTCAAGTGCCTCTAGGTTATTCGGGAAAATTTCAGCCATTTCATCATAGCTTTTAACATAAAATTGGTCGGTTTCAAACTCCATTTTTGAAGGGTCATCTACAGTTCGTCCCATTTGTATGCACATAAGTACTTTTTGGTTATAGCTATCGGTTTGACGTAAATAATGGGCATCATTTGAGGCAACTAGTGGAATTCCTGTTTCGCGAGACATTCTAATTAAATCGCGACACACTGGTTTTTGTTCTTTAATTCCGTGGTCTTGAATTTCAAGATAAAAATTATCTTGACCGAACATTTCGTTCATCATCACAGCCTCTGCTTTGGCATCATCATATCTACCTTCCATCAGCAAGCGTGGAATACGTCCTGCAAGACACGCAGACATACAAATTAAGCCCTCGTGATGTTCACGGAGCAAATCTAAGTCTATTCTAGGTCTGTTATAAAAACCATTTACATATCCGTCAGAAACCATATGTATCAAGTTTCGATAACCTATTTCGTTTTTGCAAAGTAATACCATATGGTTATTTGCATTATCAATTTCAAAAACCTTATCGGTATTTTTTCGTGGAGCAACATAAACTTCGCAACCTATAATCGGTTTAATTCCTTCTGCTTTACAAGCATTGTAAAAATCTATTGCACCATACATAACACCGTGGTCGGTAATCGCAATCGCCTTTTGCCCAAGCTCTTTTGCGTATTTCGGAAGTTCTTTTATTCTACAAGCACCGTCAAGCAAGCTATATTCTGTATGCAGATGTAAATGTACGAAATCTGACATATTATATCTCCTTTGCAATGCTTAAAATTTTTCTCATTCTATGGTTAATCGCAGATTTAGACAGCGGTGGATTATGTATTTCTCCAAGTTCTGTAAGGCTAAGTTCTGGATTGTTAATTCGCATACTAATCGTCACGTGTAACTTTTCTGGAAAAATGTCTAAACCTTTTTCCTCGATAACCCTATTAATAGTTTGACATTGATTATGTGCCGCCTCGATGGCTTTTGAAAGGTTTGCAGTTTCGCAGTTCACCTGCCTGTTAACACGATTTATAAGTTCTTTTTGAACCTTGGCCTCCATAATTTTCATTGCTGAATTTGTAGCCGAAATAGTTGTTAAAAAATTTTCTACTGCAACACTGTCTTTAAAATATATAACATTATGATTTTTTCGCACAATTTCTTTTGGTTTCATATCAAAATCAAGCATCATCGCCATAATTTCACGTGATAACACACTTCTTGTAGTACTAATTTCAAGGTGACTTTTTTTATCTGGACTTGCAACCGTACCAGATGCTAAAAATAGTCCTTTCAAAAAACTTGCCTCACAACATTTTTTATCTATAACATTACGGTTTAAGTTGAAATTTATATAGTATTTATGGTCGTAACCAAACTCTTGGAATATTTTCGAAATTTCAAACGGATTATCAATCTCGAAAATAAATTTATTTTTAGTAGTAATAGGTTGAGCGTTGATATTAAATGCCTTTTTAAATAGCATAGATATTCTCTTCGCAATTTCCTTGTTTTCTGTAACTACTTTAATGTATGTATGCGAAAAAATTGTACAAACAAGCAAAATTCCGTATATTTCTGCTATAGCACAGCATCTTGACGTGATACTGGTTTTAGCTATTTCGTTTTTAACTTCACCTGCAAATGTCATATTATCTCCTAATGTTTTTGTATATCCCTATGAATTATAACCGAGCTTAATCCTTGTTTTTCAACGTGTTTAAGCACTGCCTCTCCAATAGCGACACTTCTATGTTTACCACCTGTACAGCCTATTGCTATAACAAGCGATGTTTTTCCTTCGTCTATATATTTTGGTATTAAAAAATCTAGCATATCGCAGAGTTTTTTCATAAATTCATCTGCAACGCCATTCTCAAATACGAAATCTTTTATTTCTTGTTCAGTTCCATTTTTCGGACGTAATTCTAAATTATAGTATGGATTTGGCAAAAATCTAACGTCAAACATTAAATCCGCCTCATAAGCTGGTCCATGTTTAAAACCAAAAGTTAGCACGTTTACGATAAGCGTTCTGCTATCTTCGTCTAAAAATAGTTTTATCATATGGTCACGAAGTCTAGCAGTTGAAATTGTCGATGTGTCAACTTTATAGTCAGATTTTATGCGAATTGGTTCTAAAACTGCTCTCTCACGAGTTATAGCCTCTAAAAGCGAACTTCTTCCATCTGACATAGGATGGCGACGTCTAGTTTCTTTGTAACGATTTACAAGAGTTGAATTTTTAGCATCTAAGAACAAAATTTTGAACTTACAACCTAACTCCTCCGCCTCGCCTATAGCGTGAAATAAGCTGTCAAAACCTTTAGCTGTTCTGATATCCATAACAAGAACAACCTTTTCGTAGTTTGAATTTATGCAAATTTCTGCAAATTTAGGTAATAATTCTGGTGGCATATTGTCAACACAATAAAAACCTAAATCCTCTAGTGATTCTGCTGCTTTACTTTTTCCTGCTCCGCTCATTCCTGTAATAATTAAAAATTCCATACTAGTCACCTATCTTTTTAATTTCGCATTCTAACTCCACATTATATTTATCTAAAACTTGCTTTTTGACGTAACTTATCAATGTCAAGACATCATTACAAGTTGCTTTTTCATCATTAACTACAAATCCAGCGTGCTTTGGTGAAATACACGCACCTCCGACTCTATAACCTTTCAGTCCAGCATCTTCGACTAATTTTCCTGCAAAATACCCTACAGGACGTTTAAACGTACTGCCAGCGCTCGGAAATTCTATCGGTTGTTTATCTATCCTTTTAAACTTACAATCGTCCATAAGTGCTTTAATTTCATCGTAATTTCCATTTCCAAGTTCAAAAGTTGCGTTTAAAATAATATATTGCTGATTTTCACTATAAAAACTATGTCTATATGCGAAATCGTGTTGTTCTTTTTTTAGTTCGAATATATTTCCGTTTAAATCCATATATGTCGAAGATTGCAAAATATCTGAGATTTCGCCACCATAAGCGCCAGCGTTCATAAAAACGCCTCCACCAACAGTTCCTGGTATTCCACACAGTGTTTCAAATCCAGTTTTTGAATGTTCTAAGCAAAAATTTCCAACTTTTGATAATAGCGCACCACTTTGGCACGTAAGTTTATCGCCATTTAATGACATATCGTTCATTTTAGTGAGTTTTATAATAACACCCTTGTATCCGTTGTCTGACACGAGGACGTTTGAGCCATTTCCTAAGATTTCAAATGGCAAATCAAGTTTTTTTGCGAAATCTATCGCACTTTTTACTTGTTCTATATTTTCAGGTAAAACCAAGTATCTAGCATTTCCGCCGATTTTAAAAGTCGTATGACGCGCTAGACTTTCATTTTCCAGTATTTTTAAATCCACAAAAATCCCCTCCTTGTTTTTACTATTATATGTTTTGTTTTTGGTTTTATTATTTTTGTATGGTGGTATTTTTTTATGCGTAACGACGAGAGCAAGCCCTCGCCCTACACTAATTCAGTTGTATGTAGTTGAACTATGCAGTCGGTACGTCGAGGACGTCTTCCCTCGTTTATCAATGCGTACATTTAAAATATAAACGGTGCAGATTTATTGTACGGTAACGGGCGAACGCAGTTCGCCCCTACAGGGTGCATTGTTCTTTTGTGCGTTAATATTTTGTTGCGTGGTAACGGACGAACGCAGTCATTGTTCAGTATATTATTTAATATTTTGTGAAAAATTATTGCGTGGCACGGTACGTCGAGGACGCCGTCCTCTACAATTATACTGATAATCTCAAATTAAAACAAAACGAGATGTAATAAAAAATACTACATCTCTATTTTATCATTATCTATTAAAAATATCAATGCCACGATAGTCTTTAAAGTAATTTTGAAGGTTTTTTTCGCTGATATTTATGATAAGTTCTTGTGGAAAATCAAGTTCTTGTACCATTTTGATACCTTTTTCAACTCTACCTATAGAATACGAAATATGCGCATCAGAAGTAATCGCAATTGGTACGCTATATTTTTTACAAAGATTCATAATTTCACGACAATTATCAATACTTCCCTGACGACTTTCAAAAGAACCACAATTAATTTCAACTATTTTTCTGTATTCGTTACATTTTGAAATAATATTCTCATAATTAAACTTATATTTTGGCGTTCCAATATGTCCAAAAGTATTAACAAACGGATTTTCCAGAACTCTTTTATAAGCTTGCTCTATAACTTCAGGATCTGTAGATTTAAAAGTCTGATCGTGAATAGATGCAATAATATAATCCAAATGATGAGCATGGTTAGTTTTATCTATATCAATACTGCCATCTGTACGAATATTCGCCTCTCCACCACCTATTATGTAAATGCCATCTATTTCGTGAGGAATGTATCGAAAGATACCAAAATGCCAATTGTGTGCACCGTCACCGATTTCGCGAGCGTGGTTTGTTATAGCTATCGCTTTATGCCCTTGACGTTTTGCACCAGCTATCATTTCTTCAAAAGAACTTACAGCGTGATGAGAAACATTTGTATGGGTGTGTAAATCTGCAACAATGTTCACTGTTTGACCTCCTATTTTAATGGTTCTATTGGCATATTGAATGCTTTTTCCATACGGTCAGATAAATCTTTAGCCGCATTAAAGCCCATTTTTTTATGACGATTGCTCATAGCTGCAACTTCCAAGATAACAGCTAAGTTTCTACCTGGTTTTACAGGAACTACAAGCGAAGGAACATCAATACCTAAAATATTAGTATATTGGCTGTCCATACCTAATCTGTCATAGTGTTTTCCATCTTCCCAAGGTTCTAAATTGATAACAAGTTCGATTTTTTCTATAACTTTAACAGAACCCATACCAAAAATACGACGAACGTCTACGATACCAATACCACGAAGTTCTATAAAGTGACGGATAACTTCCGGAGCTGTACCAACAAGTGTTGATGACGATACTCTTTTAATTTCAACGGCATCATCGGCAACTAAACGGTGACCACGTTTTACAAGTTCGATAGCTGTTTCTGATTTACCAACACCTGAATTACCAAGTAAAAGCACACCTTCACCATAAACTTCAACCAAAACGCCGTGCATAGTTTGACGCATAGCAAGTTCGCCATTTAAATACGAAATAATAGCTGCCATGAAGTCCGATGTAACTTCTTTAGTTAAAAGCACAGGAACCCCATGTTTTTTAGCATTAACAAGGAATATTTCCGTCGGTATAATTCCATGAGCCACAACAACAGCAATCGGCTTTGTAGATAAGTATTTATCGGTAATCTCATCTCGTCTGCTCTCGTTTTTAGCAACTAAATATGAACTCTCTGTTTTACCTACAATTTGAATACGTGTATTGTCAAAAAATTCATAATAACCCGCATATTGCATTCCAGGTCTGTTTATATCTTTTTGGCAAACTTCTATCTCATTAAAATTTTCTGGTGCGTATAGCACTTCTAAGTTAAATTCTTCAACTATTTTCGCAAGTTTTACTGAATGTTTTGATCCGTCCATAATTTTCTACCACCTTATAATAAATTTATTTAAAACCAATTGTAATCTTTAATAAAATTATACATTATAAATATGAATTTTTCAACATTTTTCACACTTTAAATAATTTTTTTAAGTTTTAAGAATTAATTTCGTTTTAGCTATTGCTTTTTTCATAGTTATATGGTATTATAATATGCGTTACTGTATGATGTGCATAATAGTTAAGTCTATATATTATGAAACAGGGCAAATATACGTTTAACTATTAGGCACTTCCTAATAGTAAGAAAATGTAAGGAGGTGCAATGTAATGGCAAAATGCGAAATCTGTGGTAAAGGTGTAAACTTTGGTATCAACGTTTCTCACTCACACAAAAGAACTAACAGAACTTTCAAACCAAACGTAAGAAGAGTTAAAGCTATCGTTAATGGTACTAACACTCACGTAAACGCTTGTACAAGATGTATCCGTTCTGGTAAAGTAACTAGAGCTATCTAGTCTAATACTAAAAACTCCCTAAAGTTAGGGAGTTTTTGTTTTTTATTAATTGACATTTTTTATAAATCACTATATAATATAAGTACAAAAGACATTGCCGATAAACGGTTAGTCAAAAAGTCTATCTACAAAAAGTAACCGACTTTCGAAGGGGCGGTTACTTTTTTATGAGCAAAATTATTAACAACAATAATGTCATATATAAGATTATGTATTCCATAATATCACCTCCTCTGCAACGAAATTCGTGCTTAGAGTGTGACTAACCGCTTACCGTTTGGCAATGTCTGAAATTCATAATATCACATTTTTATACAAAAATCAACATAAAAAATCGAGTTGACAAATTTCTGAAAACTCGATATAATATAGCTATAAAGACATTGCCGATAAACGGTTAGTCTGCGAAAATTTCAGTTAAAAAGTAACCGACTTTCATAGGGGCGGTTACTTTTTTATGAGCAAAATTATTAACAACAATAATGTCATATATAAGATTATGTATTCCATAATATCACCTCCTCTGCAACGAAATTCGTGTTTAGAGTGTGACTAACCGCTTACCGTTTGGCAATGTCTGAAATCCATAATATCACATATTTATACAAAAATCAACAGAGAATTTAGCAATTATTTTACGGTTTTCATATTGCAATTTTACTTTTATTGTGCTATTATATAAATAATATGTAATATTGCGTTGACCAAGACTACTATAGTCTAAGTTTTTTTAGAGAGTTCATCATTTGGTGCAAGATGGATAAAGACATTTTATAGGTTTCACTTGCGAGCATTGCTTTGAATTATCAGTAGGAGCAACGTATGTTCTGCGTTAAAGAATTTGAGTGTTTGTGCGTTTGTATGTGCAAAAATTTGGGTGGTACCACGGAAAACTGTCGTCTTTCGTCCCTTTTGGGATTGAGGGACTTTTTTTATGCTTAAAATACACTATTTCATTTTAATTTGACGCATCGGTAAATGACGGACGAACACAGTTCACCCATACATTTTATTGAAATCATAACATAAAACAAATAAAAAATTACCATTTATATAAAGGAGAAATTATGAAACTACAACTTGAAGAAATTCTAAAAAATGCCAAAAGCGAGCTGTCGACTGTAACTGACAACAAAGCTTTAGACGACCTTCGTGTTAAATACCTAGGTAAAAAAGGTGAACTAACTGCGATTTTAAGAGGAATGGGCAAACTTTCTGCTGAAATGCGTCCTGTAATCGGTGAACTTGCAAACGTTGTTCGTTCTGAAATCGAAGGTATTATCGAAACTCAAAAAGAAGCTGCAAAAAAAGCAGAAATCGAAAAAAAATTACTAGAAGAAAAAATCGACGTTACAATGCCTGGTATACCAGCTAAAAATGGTGTTCAACATCCACTTAATAAAGTATTAGACGAAATCAAAGATATCTTTATCGGTATGGGATTTGAAATCGCTGAAGGTCCAGAAGTTGAACTTGATTATTACAATTTCGAAGCGTTAAATATCCCAAAAAACCACCCAGCTCGTGATACTCAAGATACTTTCTATGTGTCAGACAACGTGGTTTTACGTACACAAACTTCTCCAGTTCAAATTCGTACAATGGAAAACCAAGAGCCACCTATTAGAATTATCGCTCCAGGTCGTGTTTTCCGTTCTGACGATGTTGATGCAACTCACTCACCACTATTCCATCAAATGGAAGGTATGGTTATCGACAAAAATATTACTTTCTCAGACCTTAAAGGTACGCTAGAAGTTTTCGCAAAAAAATTATACGGCGATGAAACAAAAGTTCGTTTCCGTCCTCACCATTTCCCATTCACAGAACCATCTGCAGAAATGGATATCGCGTGTTTTATGTGTGGTGGCGAAGGTTGTCGTTTATGTAAAGGCGAAGGCTGGATTGAAATTCTAGGTTGTGGTATGGTTCACCCTAAAGTTTTACGTACATGTAACATCGACCCAGATGTATATAGTGGCTACGCTTTCGGTTTGGGTATCGAACGTATGGTTATGGGTAGATACAAAATTGACGATTTACGTTTATTCTTTGAAAACGATACGAGGTTCTTGCATCAGTTTTAATGGAATTACCATCTAGAAAAAATATTAGACTTGAAAATTATGATTATGGTCAAAATGGCGCTTATTTTGTGACAATTTGTACATATAAAGGAATCCACAATCTTAGTGTTATTGAACGTACTAATAATGTAGGGCAAGGGCTCTGCTCTTGCCGGCTAACCACTGTTGGGCGCATAGTACAAACGGAAATCGAAAACCTTAACACTCGTTTTCCTAACATTAATATTGACAATTATGTTATAATGCCAAATCATATTCATTTAATTTTATCCATCGTCGAAGAACGGCAAGAGCAGAGCCCTTGCCCTACAATGTGCGATGTTATATGTGCGTTAAAATCATTATCCACCAAATCTGCAAACAATAAATTAATGCACGTAATATAACTGGCGAACACAGTTCGCCCCTACAATAAATAATTAAACCTTAAATAAAGGAGAGAAAATATTATGAAAATGCCTATGTCTTGGCTTAATGATTACATCACGCCTGATGTAACTCATCGTGAATATATGGAAGACCTTACAATGTCTGGCTCGAAAGTTGAGGGCATTGAATTTATCGGTGAAGAAATCACAAACGTTCTTACTGGTAAAATTACTCAAATCGACAAACACCCTGACGCTGAAAAATTAGTTGTATGTCAACTAGATGTTGCTGGTGAAGAATTAATTCAAATCGTAACTGGTGCGCCAAACGTTTCAGTTGGTGACATCGTTCCTGTTGCTATGCACAAATCAACTCTTGCTGATGGCGTTAAAATCACTCGTGGTAACTTACGTGGTGTAAAATCTAACGGTATGCTTTGCTCTTATCAAGAATTAGGCTTATCTCTAGGTCACGTACCATATGCATGTGAAAATGGAATTTTATTACTACCAGAAGGCACTCCTATCGGTGCTGATATACGTGATATTTTAGGACTTAACGACCACGTTGTTGAGTTTGAAATCACATCAAATCGTCCTGACTGTATGAGCATACTAGGTCTTGCTCGTGAAACTTTTGCGACTTATGGTCAAAAATTTGCTATGCCAGAAATTAAAGTATCTGGTAACGGTGGCGACGTTAACGAATATTTATCAGTAGAAATCCAATCTGAACTTTGCCAAAGATACACAGCGAAAGTTGTAACAGATGTTAAAATTGAACCATCTCCAGCATGGTTACGTCACAGACTTTCAGCGTGTGGCATTCGCCCTATCAACAACATCGTTGACATCACAAACTACGTTCTTTTAGAATACGGTCAACCAATGCACGCTTTCGATTACACAACTTTAGAGGGCAAAAAAGTTATCGCTCGTCAAGCTGTTAATGGTGAAAAATTCACTACTTTAGATGATGTAGAACGTACACTAGACAGCTCTATGCTTGTAATCGCAGACGGTGTTAAAACTTCTGCTGTAGCTGGTGTTATGGGTGGTTTAGATTCTGAAATCAAAGACAACACTAGAACTATCGTATTCGAATCTGCAACTTTTGAAGGCGCATCTGTTCGTGTAACTGCTAAAAAATTAGGTTTACGTACTGAAGCATCTGCGAAATTCGAAAAAGGTTTAGACCCAGAAAACACAGTTCCTGCTATTATGCGCGCTTGTGAACTTATTGAAATGCTAGGCGCAGGTAAAGTTGTTGATGGTATAATCGACGTTTATCCAAATCCTAAAGAAGTTCGCAAAATCACACTTGACCAAGCTCGTATCAACAAATTCTTAGGTACGGAAATTTCTCGCGAAGATATGATTCGTATTTTAGACACTCTTGATTTTGGTATCGATGGCGACCAAATTATTGTTCCAAGTTACAGAGATGACGTTGTTGAAATGGCTGACGTTGCCGAAGAAATCGCTAGAATTTATGGCTACAACAAAATCGAAGCTACTTCTTTCGCTGGTAGCACAGTTTCTGGTGGATTAAATGAACGTCAAACTTTCGAAAAACATATTGGTATTACAATGCGTTCTTTAGGTTATGATGAAATTATCACTTATTCTTTCATCAGCCCAAAAGCTTATGATAAAGTAAACTTACCAGCTGAAAAACGTGCATCTACTACGATTTTAAACCCACTAGGTGAAGATACAAGTATTATGCGTACTACTACTATCCCTTCAATGATGGACGTTATTGTACGTAATATGAACTTCAGAAACCCATCTGCTGACTTATACGAAATCGGTACAGTGTACTTCCCTGTTATGGCTGACGACGGTACGGTTGATGCAACAAAACTTCCAGAAGAACGCAAAGTGCTAACTATTTCTTCATACGGCAAAAACGATTTCTACGTTTTTAAAGGTATGATTGAAAGTTTACTTGCAGATTTAAAAGTTTCAAACGTTACTTTCAAAACTGAAACAGAAAACACTGCTTACCATACTGGTAGATGTGCTAAAATCTTAGTTAATGATAAAGTTATTGGTGTATTCGGTAATATTCACCCTGAAGTACTACACAATTATGGTACAAACACTTCTGTTTTAATGTGCGAACTAGACGTTACTGAAATTTTCACAGCCTCTAACAATAATACATTATACAAAAAACTTCCAAAATTCCCAGCATCTACTCGTGATATTTCTTTTGTTTGCGATAAAGATGTTGAAGCTGGCTCAATTTTAGTTTGTATTAAACGTTCAGGTGGTAAATTTATCGAAAGTGCTACTTTATTCGATGTATTCATTTCAGAAAAACTAGGACACAACAAAAAATCTATGGCTTACTCTATAACAATGCGTAAAACAGATGGTACTCTTACAGACGAAGAATGTGACAGTTCTATTGCAAATATCCTTAAAAATCTTGAAAAAGATTTCGGTGCAGTACTTCGTTCTTAAAAATAAGTGACAAATATTTTCGGCAATAAATACTATTTTGTAAAAAGTTTTACTTTACATTTTGAGCATTTTATATTATTCTATTAATATATAAAGCAAAAGGAGATGATATTATGCTAGACGGAACAAGAAAATTTTCTGTACTTTCAGAGGACCAATCAGAAATGAAAAAGACCCTTATCTCAGTATATGACGCTTTAAAAGAAAAAGGATATAATCCGATTAATCAAATTGTCGGCTATTTCCTGTCTGAAGACCCAACATATATCACTAATCATAATAACGCTCGAAGCCTTATATGTAAAATTGATAGAGATGAATTTTTAGGCGAACTTGTAAAGCAATATTTAGATAACTAATATTTTAGGGTAGTTTTTATACTGCCCTAATTTTTTCCAAGTTTGCAAAATTAAATTTAACGGAGGGTAACTTATGACTTATAAAAACAGACCACTTGTCAGAAAGGATAACACCATTTTCTTCGGTTCTATGGCTGATAAATATATCGCCATGATACAAGTATTATCTACTAGAGAAGTTTTTGGTGAAATCATTCCAAACAAAGTGCTAGTTCAAGTTCAATCTACTGACGAAACAGTTTCTTTGAAAGAAAGAATTGAAAAGGTTGCAGAAAAAAATGGATTATACGATGCTCTTGATATAGCCGATATCTGGCTTACAAGACTTCTTAAATAATTCTTGACAAGATATGCATAGTTTGATAAAATTATGCATAGACAAATTAATATAGGGGTGCTTTGTGTGCAAGGCTGAGAGATAATAAAAATTTATCAACCCTTAAACCTGATCTGGATAATGCCAGCGTAGGAAAATGAAATTTATTTGAATTTTTACGTCACAGGTTTTATTGCCTGTGATGTTTTTTTGTGTTTTCACTATATAATCGTATGGGAGAACAGTTTTCTCCATGCCATATTATGATGAAAATTGAGCAAGCTCCCTCAGTCGTTGCGACGACAGCTCCCTCGACAAGGAGCCACGGGACAAAGCCTCCCTCCTCGAGGGAGGTGGCAAAATTTTAATTTTGACGGAGGGAGTTCGTACGCAAAAAATCAGCACGAATATTAAATTTTACGCACGCAATATTACGGACGAACACAGTCCTCCCCCACGATTATCATATATTTTATAACAAACATACATATAAAAAAGGAGAAAATAATGACAAAAACACGAAAACTAACCGAATGTGCTATACTTATAGCCATAGCTTTTATTCTTTCTTTCATCAAAGTGTACGAGCTTCCAAACGGAGGTAGTATAACCCTTTGCTCTATGCTCCCAATTATCATCATTTCACACAGAAGTGGTCTAAAATGGGGTGTTTTATCTGGTTTTGTATACAGCTTTTTACAACTTATGCAAGGCTTTTACCCTCCTCCAGTTCCAACTTTAGCCTTTTTCACGCTATCAATTTTACTAGACTATGTTGTAGCTTTCACCATTTTAGGTACTGCTGTTGTTTTTGCAAAACCTTTTGAAAATAATAAAAGATTAGGTTTCTTAGTTAGTATTATTTGCGTAGGCACTATCCGTGCTATTTCACACATCGTAGCCGGTACTTTGATTTGGCAATCGCTTTGGGGCGCATCTGCTGTATATAATTTAAGTTATATGATTCCAGAAACTATCGTAACTGCAATAGTTGGATTTTTAATGTATAAACAAATTCAAAATGTAAAATAATAATTTATATACGCAAAAATCAAGTTAGAAACTATGTCTTTTGGCATAGTTTTTTTATTTTTACCATATAATTTTCCGAGGTGTTTTTATGAAATATTTGAAATTTTTAATCCCAGCTTTTATGATTTTACTAATCGTATCTTTTTTCTATCCAAAAAGCAAAAATACTATCGAAAATACTCAAATTCCCTCCGAAAATGAACAAGTAACACAAACTTCTCCCGATTTAGCATATATTTTAAGTAATTTTTTCGATAAAGACCTTCCTATATCAAATCTCCTCATAAGTATCGACGGAGAAGATATTGAAATCTCTGGAATTTTAGACAAAAACCAAGCCGAAGATTATCTGAATGAGCAAAATTTACTAGATTTTAAAACTAAACTCGCTCTTTTTGCACTTCCCCAAACACTAAATGTGAAATTAACACTAAAAGCCTCTTCATCAAATCAACAATTTTTAATAACCACAACTAATATCCAAGTAGAAGATTACTCGCTAGACACAAATTTCGTTATATATTCACTTATTTTTTAAAAAATAGCTTGTAATTTCTTGTTATTTTTAGTATAATTATATTACACGTATATAGGAGGTGTTTTAATGGAAAACTTAATAGCTACAGCCGTTTCATTTGCTCCAATTATTTTGATGGTTTTCATCTTGTACTTCTTTATGATTAAACCTCAAAAAAGAAAAGAAAAATCTGTTCAAGATATGCGTAATGCTCTTGAAGTTGGCGACTATGTTACTACAATTGGTGGTGTTATTGGTCGCGTTGTTGCCGTTCGTGAAGATCAAGTTACTATCGAATCTGGTGCCGACAGAGTTAAACTTCATTTTGCAAAATGGGCAATCCAAGGCAAAACAGACGCAGCTCAAGATTAATTTTATGTAATTTTTCCATCTAAAGCTTCATATATTTAGATATAAAGCTTTAGGAGGATTATTATGAACAAAGTGAAAAAACCGAATTTAATAATTTTAACGATATCAAATATGCTTTTTTGTGCTATTTTACTGTTAATTTTAGCACTTTTAAGTTTTAATTTTAATTTAGATTTTAATAAACTTTTTTCACTTTTAATTCTACTTTTAACCGGAATTTATTCGGGATTTACAACGTCAAAATCTGCCTCAAATAAAAAATTACTGTACGCTTTAATTTCGAGTACGGTTTTTCTACTACTTTATTCGTCGCTAATTTTTTGGCAAAATAAACAAATCTCGTTTAATCAAGCACTTTTAATTTGTGCTTTAAATATCTACTTTGGAACGCTAATTGGCACGATGATGTCACTTAGCAAAACTAAAAGAAAAGGACGTAAATAATTATGAAACACATCAAAACTTTAAACTCAAAAACTTTAAAAGAAACTGCTGCTCACGGTGGTTGTGGCGAATGTCAAACTTCTTGTCAATCAGCTTGTAAAACTTCTTGCACAGTTGCAAACCAAAAATGCGAAAAATAATTTAATACTTATCTTTTGAGGCAATGCTCGTTTTGAGTATTGCCTATTAGTTATGTATAGATATATGGAGAGAGAAAACTATGATTCACAGATATTCCCTTAAAGGTGTAAACTTTTTACTAGACGTAAACTCTGGTTCAGTTCACATTTTAGATGACGTTTGTTATGCCGTGTCAGGCGAAATTAACGAAAATATGAGCGATGAATGTCCCCAAGAAATTATTGAAAAATTAGCAAATTTCGATAAAAATGAAGTTGTACAAGCTTATGCAGAACTACTTGAGCTTTATAAAACTGGATTTTTATTTACAAAAGATGATTATATCGACATCGCAAAAGCAATTCCACAAAACGCACCTGTAAAAGCTCTTTGCTTGCACGTTTCTCACGACTGTAATTTACGTTGTAAATATTGTTTCGCTGAAACTGGCGACTTCGGTACTGGTAGAAAAATTATGCCTATCGATGTTGCGAAGAAAGCTATAGATTTCGTTATCGAAAAAAGTGGAAAACGTCGCAATATCGAGGTTGACTTCTTCGGTGGCGAACCATTAATGGCGATGGATACTGTAAAAGCGACCGTTGAATATGCACGTGGTTTAGAAAAAGAACACGGTAAACTTTTCAGATTTACCATCACTACAAACGGCGTTCTTTTAGACCAAGAAACTATCGATTATGTAAATACTGAAATGTCAAACGTGGTACTTTCTATTGATGGCGACAAACAAACTAACGATACAATGCGTAAAACAGTGAACGGACAAGGCTCTTACGATGTTATTATGCCTAAATTCCAAAATTTAGTTAGCACTCGTGACGAAAATCTTGACTACTACGCTCGTGGTACTTTCACAAAAAATAACTTAGACTTCTCAAAAGACGTTCTTCACCTTGCAGATGCTGGTTTTAAACACGTGTCTGTAGAGCCTGTAACAAGCGAACCAGGTGTTGGTTATGACTTATCAGAAGAAGAATTACCAGCTATTTTCGCTGAATACGAAAATCTTTGCGACATACTTTTAGAACGTAAAGCACAAGGAAAACCAGTAAATTTCTTCCATTTTATGATTGATTTAGACCAAGGCCCTTGCGTTATCAAACGTTTACGTGGTTGTGGCGCTGGTTATGAATACGTTGCAGTTACTCCAGAGGGCGATATTTACCCTTGCCACCAATTTGTTGGTAATGACGAGTACAAACAAGGTAACGTTTTTGACGGTTCATTCGATATGGATATTTCGAAAGAATTTTCAAGCCTTAACATTTATTCTCGTGAAAAATGCAGAGATTGTTGGGCGAAATTCTACTGCAGTGGTGGTTGTAGTTCGGCTAATAATCTTATAAACGGTAATTTAAAAGAACCATATGAACTTGGCTGTGTTTTAGAGAAAAAACGTCTAGAATGTGCAATTTATATGAAATCTCAAGCGTAATTTAACATATTTCAGAGGGAACGTTGTGTGCGTTCCCTTTTTTATTGTAAAATTCCGTGTAATTGTAGGGTGCGACCTGTGGTCATCCGTCACGTATAAAAACACATTTCCATATTGAAAACAACGCACCAGTGTAGGGCGGGGGCTTGCTCCCTACACTAATTTATTATTTTATTGAGTTCTACGGGACGTCGAATACGCCCCCCTACAAAGTGCATAATTTTCAATCGCAAACCAGTAATAAAACAAAAAGTACAGGCATATGTTTAAATCAAGGAGTGTGATTTTCTTGAAACTTAAACGTATGCCTGTTTTTTCTAGCAATTTATCATCGCCAATTTTTATGATTTTAGCAACCTTTTTTATGTGTGGAGCTATTGTTGGTGCGTTTTCCAGTCTATATACACCTGATTTTGAAGTTTTAGGCTACGAGTATCAAGTCTATCCGAAAACCGTTTTTCTGTGCTTTGTAGATGCTGTAAAATTCAACTTTTTACTTATAATTTTCAGTCGTTTTCTTGGTTTTTTGATACCGATATATGTCCTCGCTCGTGGTTATTTGCTATCATTCTCGATTAGCGTGATTTACTCAAATTCTGGTGGTTTTTTCGATAAAAGCCTACTCTTTGAAAGCATTTCCTATGACTTCTTTGCAATTCCGTGTTTTCTTATAATCGCAACAATTTGCTTTAATATGTATGGAAAAAGCAAATCTAGAGGCAAATCTGGACGAAAAACTCGCCGATATAGCACTCAAAACTACAATTACAGCACCGTTTTTGCACTGATTATGCTGAATTTTGGTTGGAATATTGTTTGTATGAGTATTTTTTAGGTTAATTTTCACACAAAAACCATCGTACCCTGTAGGGGACGGCGTCCTCGACGTCCCGTCACGCACAATAAATTATATTTACACAAAAAACACCGCACCCTGTAGGGGCGAACAGTGTTCGCCCGTGCCGTATAATAAATGCACACTATTTAAACCTTTAAATAGACGCATTGGTATGACGGGCGACCACAGGTCGCCCCTACAACGTTATTTAATATTTTCACACAAAAAACACCGTACCCTGTAGGGGACGGCGTCCTCGACGTCCCGTCACGCACAATAAATTATATTTACACAAAATCAATGCACCCCGTAGGGGCGAACAGTGTTCGCCCGTGCCGTATAATAAATGCACACTATTTAATACCTTCAAACGGACGTATCGGTATGACGGGCGACCACAGGTCGCCCCTACATGGTGTGTTGTTTTGTGGCGTGCAACGGTACGTCGAGGACGCCGTACCCTACTTGATTTTTATTTTTAAATGCATAAAAAAGCACCTAGCAAAATCTGCTAAGTGCTTTTAAATTATCTAGTCTTTATACTGATTAAAAATCCCAGTAAAATCAAAAGTTGCGAAGTAATCTTCTGGAGTTTCAGCGCGACGGATAAGTTCAGTTTCGCCATCTTCTTTAAGAAGAACTTCAGCTGAACGTAATTTACCATTGTAGTTGTAACCCATTGCAAAACCGTGTGCGCCTGTATCGTGAAGTACTACGAAGTCGCCCATATCGATTTTTGGAAGTTCACGGTCGATAGCAAATTTATCGTTATTTTCACATAAACCACCAGTTACATCATAAACTTGGTCAAGTGGAGCATCTTCTTTGCCTAAAACTGTGATATGATGGTAAGAACCATATAAAGCTGGACGCATTAAGTTTGCAGCACAAGCATCTAAACCGATGTAGTTTTTGTGAGTTTCTTTTTTGTGAAGAGCAGTTGTAACAAGACAACCGTAAGGTCCTAACATATAACGACCAAGTTCAGTGCAAAGTGCAACGTGACCAAGACCATTTGGAGTTAAGATTTCTTCGAACGCTTGACGAACACCTTCGCCGATAATTGCGATATCGTTTTCTGGTTGTTCTGGTTTATAAGGAATACCAACACCACCAGAAAGGTTGATGAAAGTGATGTTCATACCAGTTTCGTTTTTAAGTTCAACAGCAAGTTCGAATAAAACTTTTGCTAAAGCTGGGTAATATTCATTTGATACTGTATTTGATGCTAAAAATGCGTGAATACCCATATTTTTAACGCCTTTTTCTTTTAAAATTTTAAAAGCTTCGGTCATTTGTGGGCGAGTTAGTCCGTATTTTGCATCTCCTGGAGTGTCCATAACATTGTTTGAAATGTTAAAAGTACCACCTGGATTGAAACGACAGCTCATAGTTTCTGGGAATTCACCGATAACTCTTTCGAAGAAATCGATGTGAGTAATATCGTCAAAGTTGATAATAGAGCCTAATTTGTGAGCTAACACAAAGTCTTCTGCTGGAGTAACGTTTGATGAAAACATAATTTCATCGCCAGAAAAACCGCAAGCTTCAGACATTAAAAGTTCAGTGTAAGAAGAACAGTCAACGCCACAGCCTTCTTCTTTTAAAATTTGAAGAAGTTTTGGAGTTGGAGTAGCTTTTACAGCGAAATATTCTTTAAAACCTTTATTCCATTTAAAAGCGTCATAAAGACGTCTAGCGTTTTCTCTGATACCTTTTTCATCATATAAATGAAAAGGAGTTGGGTAATCTGCAACCATTTTTTGCACTTGTTCTAGATTTACGAATAGTTTTTTCATATATGCCCCCTAATTTGTAGTTATATTAATTATAATACAAAACTCCGTATATTTCAATGTGATAAATCGACAAAATATTCAGTATATTTCAGTGAATATTAGGCTATTTAGCAGTAGGTAACTTATTTTTGTGCTATTTTGCTGATAGTACTGCAAAAAAACTATATATGTAGGGGCGAACTGTGTTCGTCCGTGACACATAATAAATTTGCTCCATTTTAACTTTTAAATGGACGTAATGGTTTTGACGGGCGACCACAGGTCGCCCCTACTGTTTCTTTGTTTTTTGTGTGGTGCATATTTTTTGTATGGCACGGACGACCACAGGTCGCCCCTACTGTTTCTTTGTTTTTTGTGTGGTGCATATTTTTTGTATGGCACGGACGAACACAGTTCGCCCCTACAAATTATCCGTTTTTTATTGCACGAAAAAAGGAACGCATAAAATGCGTTCCTTACAATTTTCATTAAAATTATTCCATTTCTTTATCGCAATAAGGACAAATTTTTTCGTCTATAATTGGTAAATATTCCTCAATTTGCGTAATACATCTAATGTTTGAGCATATTTTCGGACTATCTATACCAACAATTTTTTCTGGTGCAACACGTTCATTTGTACGAAGTAAAGTTAAAATCAATGCCATTCTTCCATACATTCCGCATTCAGCTTGTTCAAAATACACAGCACGAGGGTCTTCATCAATATCATTTGAAATTTCGTCAACTCTTGGTAGTGGGTGTAAGATAAGCATATCTTTTTTCGCAAGCTCTAGACGTTTTTTATCTAAAACATAGATATTTTTAAGGCGTTCATACTCAAAGAAATCGTCAAAACGTTCTTTTTGCACTCTTGTCATATATAAAATATCAAGCTCAGGTAAATTTGCTTGCAAATCAATTTCGACACGGTAATCTATATTACTTTCATCTAAAAAGTCTGAAATATACTTAGGAACTTGTAATTCGACTGGTGAAATAAGCACAAATTTAATATTTTCATACTTAGACAGCGATTTTATTAACGAATGAACTGTACGTCCATATTTTAAATCACCACAAAGACCTACTGTCATATTATCCAAGCTACCACGGTATTTTTTGATAGTAATAAGGTCTGTCAGCGTTTGAGTTGGGTGTAAATGTCCACCATCACCAGCATTTATAAATGGAACTTCGGCGTACATAGATGCTGCTAAAGCCGAACCTTCACGTGGATTTCTCATAACAACGATATCTGAATATTTCGAAACGATTGTAATAGTATCTTTAAGGCTTTCTCCTTTTGCAGTAGAAGAAGCATTTGCATCATTAAAACCTATAACTTTACCGCCAAGTCTATACATTGCAGTGGTAAAAGAAAGGCTTGTCCTTGTGCTAGGCTCGAAAAACAAGCTCGCCATAATTTTTCCTTCAAGAGCCTTCGAATATTTCGCAGGATCCGCCATAATATCACAAGTTAAATTGTAAATTTTATCAAATTCTTCATTTGACACTGTACTAAAGTCGATTATGTTTCTCATAATGTAGCACCTCTCTATCTAATATTCTGTCTATATTATAACATATGTAATAAAATTTTGATATATTTTTTTGGAATATTATTGAAAATATTTTCACATAATAATCCCTATAGTGTACGTGTCCTCGACATACAGTTTATGCATTATATAATATTTACACACTAACCATAATAAAAAACAGGAGCAAAACTCTAGTTCACTCCTGTAAAATATTAATTTTCGCTTATTTTTAATACATTCCTGGCATTCCGCCACCACCCATTGGCATTGCTGGTTCTGGTTCTGGTTGGTCTGCAACTAAGCTTTCAGTTGTAAGAACCATTGCTGCGATTGATGCCGCATTTTGTAAAGCTGAACGATTAACTTTTGTAGGGTCAACAATACCACTTTCAATCATATCACAATAAACTTCGTTATATGCATCAAAACCAGTACCCACTTTTTCAGCGTGGATAACTTTGTCAAGTACGATACTACCATCAACACCAGCATTTAAAGCGATTTGTTTGATTGGTTCTTCCAAACCTTTCATAATAACTTTAACACCAGTTTTTTCGTCACCTTCAACATCTTCAATAAGACGTGCAATTGCTGGGATAACGTTTGCATAGGCAGTACCACCACCAGCAACGATACCTTCTTCAACTGCTGCACGAGTTGCATTAAGAGCATCTTCAATACGTAATTTTTGTTCTTTCATTTCGATCTCAGTAGCAGCACCAACTTTAATAACTGCCACACCACCAGAAAGTTTTGCTAAACGTTCTTGTAATTTTTCACGATCGAAATCAGAAGTTGTATCTTCGATTTGCGCTTTAATTTGAGCAATTCTAGTTTTGATATCATCTACAGAACCTGCACCATCAACGATTGTTGTGTATTCTTTAGCAACGATAACTTGACGAGCTCTACCTAATTGTGCAAGAGTAGTTTCTGAAAGTTCATATCCTAATTCTTCAGAAATTACAGTACCACCAGTTAAAATCGCAATATCACGTAGTAATTCTTTACGTCTATCGCCAAAACCAGGAGCTTTTACTGCGATACAAGTAAACGTACCACGAAGTTTATTTACAACTAATGTTGATAACGCTTCACCTTCGATATCTTCAGCGATTATGATAAGTTTTCTACCTGATTGAACAATTTGTTCTAAAAGAGGTAAAATTTCTTGAATATTAGTAATTTTTTTATCTGTAATAAGAACTAATGCTTCATCGATAACAGCTTCCATTTTTTCAGTATCAGTTACCATATATGGAGAGATATAACCACGGTCAAATTGCATACCTTCAACGATTTCGCTGTAAGTTTCAGCAGTTTTTGACTCTTCAACAGTAATAACACCATCAGCAGAAACTCTGTCCATAGCATCAGCAATTAACACGCCGATTTCTTCAGAGGCAGATGAAATAGCTGCAACACGAGCTATATCTTCTTTACCATTTAAAACTTGAGAATTTTCAGCAATACCAGCCACTGCAACAGCAACTGCTTTTTGCATACCTTTACGCATAACCATTGGATTTGCACCAGCTGCAACGTTTTTCATACCTTCACGAATAAAAGCTTGTGCTAAAAGTGTAGCAGTTGTAGTACCATCACCTGCAACGTCGTTTGTTTTCGTAGCAACTTCACGAACTAGTGATGCGCCCATATTTTCAAAAGCATCTTCAAGTTCGATTTCTTTTGCAATTGTAACACCGTCATTTGTGATTAGTGGAGCACCGAATTTTTTAGATAATACAACATTTCTACCTTTAGGTCCGATTGTAACTTTCACAGTGTCAGCAAGTTTATTTACGCCACGTTCAAGAGCGCGTCTTGCTTCTTCGCCAAATAAAATATCTTTAGCCATATCTATTTTCCTCCTATTCAACAATCGCTAGTATGTCACTTTGACGTACTATAATATATTCTACGCCTTCGTGTTTAATTTCTGTACCAGCATATTTATTGAAAATAACTTTTTCGTTTTCTTTAATTTGCATCACTACGTCTTTGCCTTCAACAACGCCACCAGGTCCAACAGCGATAACTTGTGCGATTTGAGGTTTTTCTTTTGCAGCACCTGCAAGGATAATCCCGCTTTTAGTAGTTTCTTCAGCTTCTACCATTTTTACAACAACTTTGTCAAGTAAAGGTCTAATCATAATTTATTCTCCTTTTAAGTAACGTTTAGCACTCTGCTATTTCAAGTGCTAAGTATATTCTAATACATTTCATTTTATTTGTCAATAGTTTTTAGCACTTTCTTTTGTTGAGTGCTAATTTAATTTTTACGTTTCGTTTTTCAAATTGACACAAATAATTTTTTCGTATATAATAAATACACAAAGACATTACCGATAAACGGTTGTCAAAATTCTTTTTACTTAAAAAGTAACCGAACTTTGGTAGAGGGCGGTTATTTTTTATGCTTATAATTGTTAGTAATAACAATATCATAATCAAAACTATGTATTCCATAATATCACCTCATCTGCAACGAAATTCGTGCTTAGAGTGTGACTAACTGCTTACCGTTTGGCAATGCCTGTTTTCTATATTAACACATTAAAATAAAGATTGCAATAAATATATAAAAAAGAAGGATTTCAATTAATCCTTCTTTCAGACTGTCGGAAAAGTGGTAAATCAAAAAATATTGCACAAAAGCAAAACTCACCTTAACCTTAAAATAAATTTTGAAAGCACGCACAAGCAAAGTAAAAATTTTTCAGAGAAAAATTATTTACGCAGTGGACTGATACGTCTTGCTGATAAAACAAGCTGTGTTTTCGTCTTTTGGATACTTTTGTACGCACAAAAGTATCAGCCACGCGGCGAGCGACTGCCGAGAAAAAAGATAGCACTAGTGGTAAGTGATAGTGGCAGAAAATAAAAAAATTTGACCATTTTGAAAAAAGTATATTTTAAAAATGAGTTTTTCGACAAACTAAAAGAAGGATTAATTGAAATCCTTCTTTTTTTATACTATTTTTTAAAATACATATACGCATTACATTTAATCATACCGTTATAAAGTTTGCGACGTTTGTCCGAACGTCTTCCGTAACATTCCTCGAACTGGTCGTGCGATGTAATAATAAACTGCTTGATTTCACTTTTGCCGATTGCACGTCCAAAATCACGATACAGCGCCTCGCATTCTTCTTTTTCGAATAAACGCTCACCGTATGGTGGATTTGCAATAAGTGTACCTGTTTTTTTGCTGTAATCAATAAGTCGTGCATCTGCTACGTCAAAACGGATTGTTTTAAGCACTCCAGCTCTTCTTGCATTATCTATTGATAAATCACGATTTCTTGAATCAATATCGCTCGCAAAAATAGGAAATTCTTCTTTTTTAACGCTAGCAATGGCATTTTTTCTAGCTTCTATCCATTTTTCTTGTGAAATGAAATGCCATTTTTCCGCATCAAATTTTCTCATCATACCAGGTGCACGGTTCATAGAAATCATAGCCGCCTCAATTGGTATAGTACCAGAGCCACAAAATGGGTCTAAGAAATCTTGTCCACCACGATACCTAGCAAGCTTTACAAGTGCTGCTGCTAATGTTTCTCTGATTGGTGCCTCATTCGTTTCAATTCTATACGCACGTTTGTGAAGACCAACTCCTGTTGAATCTAAAAATACCATAACTCGGTCTTTCATTATAGAAAACTGAATTTGATATCTTGAGCCATCTTTTTCAAAACGTTCTATTCCATATTTTAAACCCAAACGCTTAACCACTGCCCTTTCAGCCACCGATTGACACGAAGGAACGCTATGAAGTTGTGAATTTAGCGAGTGCCCTTTAACTTGGAAATTACCGTCTTTAGGAATATAATCCTCCCAACGTATACGTGCTACTCCTTGGAATAAATCCTCAAAAGTAAGCGCTTCAAACTCAGCTAATTTAATAAGCACACGCTCACCACATCTGCACCATAAATTCGCCCAGATTAAAGTATCCTCGTCGCCTTCAAAAAATACACGTCCGTTGTCAGCACGAACACCTTTTATTCCACCCTCGAATTTCAGTTCATCGGCAACAATTCCCTCTAAACCAAACAGCGTTGGAATACACAATTCAAATTTCATTTTTTCTCCATTCAAGTTTATTTTTATTTATATACTATTTTGTAAGGTACGGATTTTCAGTCCTAAATAAAAAAATTCACACCAAAACTATCTCGCCTTTTTCAACATCAGCCTCAATAAATTTTGCTTTTATTCTATACTCATTGTATAATTTTAACTTATTATAACGTTTTTGCCCTACTGCAGTCGATATTTCTGATTTATGCACACCAAAAATAATCTCACAATCTCTTGCATCTCCAATTAATTCCAGCATCTTTTTATAGTAAATCGCACTCGACACCATTTGCCCTAACGCCTCGTGATATGCTCCAGCTACTGCTTTTGAATTGCTTAAATCTTCTGTAGGATTTAATCCCACACGGATTACATTTATACTATTCTCATTAAAAATCTCAAGCACGTCTACGCATAATTCCACAGCTCGCTCAACCGTCAACGGTTTATATTGCCCATTTTTATACATATCATATAGCTCGGTCTGCTCAATTACCACTACCGGATAAATTCGCACGATATCTGGTTTTAATTCGCAAATTTTACGTGTTGTTTGAATTAAAGTTTCATATGTATCATTCGGCAACCCTACCATCATTTGCAAGCCCAAAACAAAACCATTTTGACGAATTAATTCACTAGCATTCACAATATCCTCGCTAATATGACCTCTCTTAGACGCAAAAAGAACCTCGTCACACATCGACTGTGCTCCGAGTTCTATAGTTTTTACCTTTTTCAATTTTAATCTGTCCAGAATTTGCTGATTTATAGCATCTGGTCGCGTTGAAATTCTAATATTATCCGTGAATTTTAAAGCTACATCTAAAAGCTCATTTTGCAAACTTTCACATATAGCTGTAAAACTTCCACCATAAAATGCTACTTCTTTTATTTTACCATCAACTTCTTGCAATATTTCCAACGCATCTTCAGCCGTCATTTGACGAGTTTCGCCAGATATAGCACGTTGATTACAAAAAACGCAGTCATTCGGACAGCCTAAATGTGGAACAAAAATTGGAACTAAGCTATACTTTTCCATTTATTGCCCCATAAGTTCAAGTGCTGCTTTTGCTGCCATTTGTTCAGCTTCTTTTTTACTTTTACCCACACCCTGTGCAAAAACATTTGAATTTAGCAAAATTTCAACTGTGAAAACTTTGTTATGGTCTGGTCCTTCTTCGTGTACTAACTTATATGCAAGCGTTTCTTCACGATTTTTTTGTACGATTTCTTGCAAGATAGTCTTATAATCTTTAAAAGACTTGCCTTTTAGCGACAATGCCTCTCTCGTTGGAATAAACGACATTGCAAAATCCGTTGCTGCACTCATACCACCATCGATATAAATAGCCGCTAGTAAAGCTTCAACCGCATCTGCAATAATAGAGTGACGAGTACGTCCACCGTTTGCCTCTTCGCCTTTTCCTAAAATAATGCTTTGTTCTATGCCAAAATCAATACCCACTTCATAAAGTGATTTTTCGCAAACTATAGCCGCACGATGTTTGGTTAGTTCACCTTCTGGCATTTCTCCGTGTTTTTTATACAAATAGTCAGCACAAACAACGCCTAAAATTGCATCACCTAAAAATTCCAATCGTTCGTTGCTTGGAATATTTTTTTGCTCATTAGCATGTGAGCTATGAGTCATAGCAGTGTAAAAAAGGCTTTCGTCTTTAAACTTGTATTTGAAATTCTTATTCACTAATTTTTTCCACCCTTTAATTTCATATAAACAAAGCTCCGACAAAAATCGAAGCTTTTAAAATTTATTCGCCTAGAAGTTCTTTGATTACGTTAACTGCATCGCCAATTGTTTTAATGTTTTCAACAACTGCTTCGTCTAATTCTTCAACTTCGAATTCTTCTTCAATTGCCATTACAATTTCAACTAAATCTAATGAATCAGCATGTAAATCTTCTGTAAAAGAAGTAGTCATTTCTAAAGTGTCAACATCTACAGGGAATATGTCACCTATAACAGCACAAATTTTTTCAAATATCATAATTTCACCTCCATAGTATTTGCTATAATAAAATAATATTATACAGTTATGCATATGTCAATATTATTTTTAAAAATTTTTATTTTTTTTACGAAAGCTTTGCAATTTCACGTGTAATATCTTCGATTACTCCACTTTCTTTATATGCAATAGCTTGTTTCACTGAACTACGAATTGCATATGCATCACAAGAACCATGCGATTTTATGATAGCTTTTCTAATCCCAAGCATAGGTGCACCACCAACTTCTTTGTAGTCCATAGACTTTTTAAAATCATTTATTCCATCTTTAACCAACAAAGCGCCGATTTTTGTAAATATATTTTTTGTGAACATTTGTTTGATTTGAGTTGCAATATATAATCCAACTCCTTCGTATGTTTTAAGAAGTATATTACCTGTAAATCCGTCTGTAACAATTACATCGGCAGTACCTTCGGCAACGTCACGGCCTTCGATATTCCCAATAAAATTAATAGTGCCATCTGCGTGTGTTTGTTTTAATAATTCGTGTGCCGCTTTTATCATCGGTGTGCCTTTAGAACTTTCAGAACCATTATTGATAAGTCCAACTTTAGGACGTGCACGCCCCATTGTTTTTTCGCAATAAATACTACCCATAATCGCAAATTGCTCTAAATATTCCTCTGTACACTCAACATTTGCGCCACTGTCGATTAAAAGTGAACCACCTACTGTTTTGGTTGGAAGTGTTGGTGCAAGAGCTGCACGGCGAACACCTGCAATCCTTTTTACAATAAGTGTCGCACCCGTAAGTACAGCACCTGTATTGCCTGCTGAAACAAAAGCATCTGCCTCGCCTTTTGCAATTATATCAAGTGCTACGCCCAAAGATGAACCTCTTTTTTGACGTAAAACCACCTTAGGGTCATCGCACATTTCAACAATGCCTTCAGAATGAACTACGCTGATTTTAGAATTATATGCTTGACCTTCTTTAACTAAAACTTCGGTAATTTGTTCAGTATCGCCTACGAGTATAATTTCGCAGTCGAATTCTTTTACTGCCATTACACCGCCTTTTACGATTTCACCCGGAGCATTATCTCCGCTCATTGCATCTAAAACTATTTTCATATTCTCACCTATTCCTTAAAAGCATCGGTTAATCTATCAATTTCTTCTAGTCCACGCATTGCAATTGCTGTATTTTTTTCTTTTTTACCTTTAATTCTATAGCCTAAAGGCTCGATTATACCAAAATTTATGTTCATCGGTTGGAACTTCTCTACCGATTCGTTGCTGATATATAAGCTCATAGCACCGAGTGCTGTATGATTTGAAAATTCAATTAAATCCATACCACGGAGTGAGCGAGCTAAGTTCACACCTGCCATAAATCCAGATGACGCCGACTCTACATAGCCCTCAACACCTGTAATTTGACCTGCAAAATACACATTTGGATTTTTTCTCGCACGGTAGAATTTGTCCAGATTTTTAGGAGAATCTATAAAAGTATTTCTATGCATAACACCATATCTCAAAAATTCTGCATTTTTCAACGCTGGAATTAATGAAAATACACGTTTTTGCTCTGGAAATTTAAGATGCGTTTGAAAACCTACGATATTATACATCGAACCTTGTTTATTGTCTTTTCTAAGTTGCACAACAGCATAAGGGTCACGTCCAGTTTTAGGGTCACGCAGACCTACTGGTTTCAGTGGACCAAATAACAAAGTTTGCTCGCCACGTCTAGCCATAACTTCAACAGGCATACACCCTTCAAATACTTTCATATCCTCAAAACCGTGTACTTCTGCCTCTTGTGCCGTACAAATTTCATTCCAGAAAAGTTCGTATTCTTCTTTGTTCATCGGACAATTTATATAGTCTGGTGTGCCTTTGTCATAACGTGATTTAAAGTACGCACTTTCCATATCAACACTTTCAAAACTAACAATCGGAGCCGCTGCATCATAAAAATGTAGATAATCATCATCGCCCAAGAATTTTTTAATGCTTGCGAACAAATCATCGCTAGTTAAAGGTCCTGATGCGATAATTATTGGCTCGTCTGCACTAAAATCACACACTTCACCGTCGATTACAGTGATATTTGGGTGATTTTTTATTCTATCGGTAATAGTTTGCGAGAAAAGTTCACGGTCTACAGCTAACGCGCCACCAGCCTCAACTGCAGTTTCGTCTGCAACCTCGATGATAAGCGAGCCTAATCGACGCATTTCTTCTTTCATAAGACCGACAGCGTTTGCAATATCCGCTCCACGTAGTGAATTTGAGCATACAAGCTCTGCAAAATTCACACTATGATGCACTGGTGACATTTTTTGAGGTTTCATCTCGTGTAATTCAACTTCAAAACCTCTTATCGCTAATTGGTATGCAGCCTCGCAACCCGCAAGACCAGCACCAATAACTTTTATTTTATTCATCTATTGTTGTTTCCTTTTTTGTTGTAGCCTTTTTAGTAGTGGTTTTTTTGGCAGTTGTTGCCTTTTTAGTTGTAGTGGCTTTTTTTGTAGTTGTTTTCTTAGCTGCAGTTGTTTTACTTGCTGCTTTTGTTGTAGTTTTCTTAGCTGCAGTTGTTTTGCTTGCTGCTTTTGTTGTAGTTTTCTTAGTAGCTGGTTTTTTAGTAGTAGTTTTAGTTGCTGTAGTTTTTTTTGCTTTTGTGGTTTTTTCCTCACCATCAGCTTTTTTGCCTTTTCTTGTAATTTCTTTAAATCCACAATCTTCAGCATAACACACGTTAGAAGTTTCCTTTGTTTCTAAATCATAATGTTTAAACAAAGGTTTTCCACAATCTGGGCAAGTAAGTTTTGTAACTTTATCCCAAACCATAAAGCTACAGTCTGGATTGTTTTCACAAGCTAAATATTTATGTTTTTTTGCAGTTTCTTTATTAACAACTCTGCCATCGCAAAGTGGACACAATACGCCAGTTGGTTTTAGAATTTGCTTGATTGTTTTACATTCTGGATAACCTGAACAACCAAGGAATTTACCAAAACGGCTAGATTTTACGTGCATAGGTTTTCCACAAACTTCGCACACTTCATCTGAAACTTCAGGTTTTATAGTTACTCTTTGACCTTCCATAGCAACTTCTGCAGAAGTTAGGGTTTCATCAAATTCGCCATAGAAATTTTTCAGAACATCTACGTAAGATACTTTACCATTTTCAACTTCATCTAGTTTATCTTCCATACCAGCTGTAAATTTAGTATTTACGATGTTAGAAAATCTATCGTCCATAAGCTCTGTAACAGCTTCGCCTAAATTTGTAGGGCGTAATACTTTACCTTCACGTTCAACGTACATTCTGTCAACAATCGTCGTGATAGTTGGAGCGTAGGTTGATGGTCTGCCAATTCCTTCTTCTTCAAGCACACGAATTAGTGCTGCTTCTGTATATCTTGGAAGTGGTTTTGTAAAATGTTGTGCAGGGTCGATTTTTTCAAGTTTCAGTGTGTCACCTACAAGCATTTCTGGAAGTGGTCTACCACCTGATTTCGAATCTTCGTCAGAAACATTATCAACGCTTTCTTCGTAAACTGCAGTATAACCCATAAATTTCACAATGTGACCTGTAGCACGGAAAATATACTTGTCTGATTTTATATCAGCTGCCACTGTATCTAAAAGTGCATCTGCCATTTGAGACGCTATAAAACGTGACCAAATTAGCTTATACAATTTGTATTGGTCACTAGTTAGGCTTGATTTTATGCTATCTGGTGAAAAGCTAGGATTTGTTGGACGGATTGCCTCGTGTGCATCTTGTGACGCTTTTTTTGATTTAAATACGCGAGCTTTATAGAATTTATCACCATAAGTCGCCATGATATAATCTTTAGCACCAGCCATCGCCTCGTCTGAAAGTCTAAGCGAGTCGGTTCTCATATATGTGATTAAACCAGTAGTTCCGATACCAGAAATATCTACACCTTCGTATAAACCTTGAGCGACAGCCATAGTTTTTTTAGGTTGCATATTGATTTTTCTAGATGCCTCTTGTTGCAAACTTGATGTTATAAAAGGAGGTGCTGGAGATTTTTTCTTGTTACCTTTTTTAACATTAGACACTACAAATTCGTTATTTGAGATAATATCGACGATTTCATTAGTTTCCTCGCCATTTTTAAGCTCACGTTTTTTAGGGTCACCATAGAAATACGCTTTAACATATTCGCCGTTTAGCGATAAATTAACGTCTAAACTCCAGTATTCTTCTGGGATAAATGCACGGATTTCACGTTCACGGTCTACAACTAATTTTGTAGCAACAGATTGAACGCGTCCTGCAGAAATACCACGTTTAACTTTTTTCCATAAAAACGGAGAAAGTTTATAACCCACTATTCTATCAAGCATACGACGAGCTTGTTGAGCATCTACCAAGTCCATATCGATTTCGCGAGGATGTTTTACAGCCTCAACAACCGCATTTTTTGTGATTTCATTAAAAGTTACACGTTTTGTGCTTTCTTTTGGTAGTATTAAAAGTTCTTTTAAATGCCAAGAAATCGCTTCACCTTCACGGTCTGGGTCGGTTGCAAGATAAACCATTTCGCTTTCACGAACGGCATCACGTAATTTTTCGATAAGTGCTTCTTTACCCTCAATCGGTCTATAATCCGGCTTAAAATCATTTTCTATATCAATACTCATTTTGCTTTTTGGAAGGTCACGTAAATGACCATTTGATGCTAAAACTTTGAAATCTGAGCCTAGGTATTTTTCAATTGTCTTAGCTTTTGCTGGTGATTCTACTATTAAAAGTTTAGACATATGCTTAATTCTCCTTAATTTTTATGCGATTTTCGTTTTGCGTGACATCTCCGTTAATTTCAAGCATTGTTATCGTCATCATAACTTCCGATGCTGACAAATTACTCTTTTCGATGATTTCGTCAAAAATATCCGCTCCACTTGCAATGATATCATATATTATACTCTCATTCGCACTCATATCTTGTCGCTTTTTAGGTGGTGAGAGTTTTTTCTCTTCTTTATTTTCGTATTCAACTTGTGCTGATTTTTGTTTTCTTATATTATTAGCTTTTGCTCGTGATTTATTTTGCTCTTTTCCAACAACAAATACGTTAAATTCGTTCCTCACAGTAAGCCTATCTTCCTTGTTGCCAAGTTCGTTTTCGTATTCTGATAAAACATCATAAGGCGAAGTAACCATTTTCGCTCCGATTTTTATAAGTTCGTTACATCCTTGTGCATTTGGATTGTCGATATTACCTGGTACTGCAAAAATATCTCTGCCCTGCTCTAATGCATAACTTGCCGTTATCAGCGTTCCAGATTTTTTTGGTGCTTCAACAACGAGTACTCCACGGCAAAGTCCGCTCATAATTCTATTTCTCTGTGGAAAATTCATAGGTAACGGTTTTGTGGTAGGCGGATATTCAGAAATTACTGCACCTACAGCAATTATATCGTCCATAAGATATCTATTTTCGGCTGGATAACAATAATCCACCGAGCAGCCTAGTACTGCAATTGTAGGAGTTTTTGCAAGAATAGCTTCTTTATTAGCGATAGTATCAATACCAGCCGCCATACCAGAAACAATTATAACGCCTTCCTTAGCAAGAATGTGCGTTAATTTTTTGGTAACCATTTTACCATAAAGCGTTGCCTGTCGCGTTCCTATAATATTTATTGCAACTTTCGTATCAAGGTCTGGCATTCGACCTTTCATATATAAAACAAGTGGAGGATTGTTTATATTTCGCAGCAAGTCTGGATACATACTGTCATTTATTGAAAAAACAGTTATCTCTTTCTCGAAACAGTCGTTTAAAATCTCGTCTGCTTTTGAGAAATCTTTTTGCAGTATCTTGTCGCATTCTTTTTTGGAAATCACTTTTCTAAGTTCCTCTTCCGATGCAACATATACATTTTCTGGATTTTCAAAACGCTCTAAAACATTGCTAATGCTTGTGTAATCAATACACTCGCTAAGCCATATCCAGTTCCTTATAATTGAAATAAAACTCACCTCTTAGTCTACGTAT
This sequence comes from Clostridia bacterium, assembly GCA_044426345.1. Lineage (GTDB taxonomy): Bacteria > Bacillota > Clostridia > Oscillospirales > Butyricicoccaceae > CAYJLC01. The sequence goes on from JAWXUP010000014.1 coordinate 39,291, forward strand.
TTTTTGCCATCTCCCACATAACGATGCTCGCTGCGACAGATGCATTAAGCGATTCCACGCTTTTTATTGGTATAATTATTTTTTTATCGGCATAATTTGCAACTTCTTCTGATACACCTTTGGATTCATTCCCTATTATAACAGCACACTGATGCATATCAACTTCGCCGATATTTTGGCTGTGCTCGTCTAAATAGGTTGCGTATATAGGAAGATTAATTTGTTCGAAACAGTCGCTCACGCTCATAGAAATGACTGGAATGCTAAAAATAGCATTCATAGTCGAGCGAACCACCTTTGGTGCGTAATGGTCTACGCAATTATTAAGCAAAATTATCGCATCAATCCCAAATGCCGCACCTGTGCGAATGATAGTCCCCATATTACCTGGGTCTTGTAAGTTATCTAAAATTATAACTTTTTTGGCGTTTTTTAAGAAATTTTCTTCGTTTTTTGTAATCATCGGACACGAAAAAACTACACCCTGTGGGCTTTTTGTATCAGATATTTTTTCAAACAAATGTCGTGGAACAGTTATAACCGTAGCATTTAATTCTTCGTAATTTTCACAGTGTTTACCAGAAAAATCCTCACTCATAATTAACGTATCGATTTTAATGCCCCAAGAAATCGCCTCATTTAGAACTTTTTCTCCTTCACAGACAAAAAGCTCTGTTTGTTTGCGATATTTTTTATCCGAAACAAGCTTTATGAAGTTTTTAATTTTCGCATTATCTTTGCTTGTTATATACTCCATTAAAGTTTGTCAATCTCCTCAATATCTTCATTAGCACCTAGTACAATCAATATATCATCACGTTTAATTTTGAAATGCGCATCTAAAGACACTGTTAGTTGCTCGGTTTTTTCATCACGAACTGCGATAACCGTAACACCATATTGTGCACGGATATTTAGCTCGATTAACGTTTTACCGTGCCAAGCTTTTGGTGCTGTAATCTCCATAATGCTGTAGTCATCTGATAATTCCAGATAATCCAGCACGTTTTTCTTCGTGATAAGTTGCGCTAAACGTTCGCCCATTTCACGTTCTGGGAAAATAACTTTGTCTGCACCGATTTTATTAAGCACTCGTGTATGCACTTCATTTCTAGCTTTTGCTATAACATACGGTACACCCATTTCTTTTAAAATCAGCGTAATTAATATGCTATTTTGTAAATCACTTGCGATACTAACAACTGCACAGTCAAAATTTCTAACACCAAGAGAAGCAAGCACATTTGGGTCTGCCGCATCACCGATAACAGCGTGAGTTACGTGGTCTGAAATTCTTTGTATAGTATCCTCATCGTTGTCCACAACTAAAACTTCGTGGCCTTCTTTGTATAGTTCACGTGCTAGAGCGTCACCAAAACGTCCTGCACCAATTATAATAAATGATTGCATATGTAAACTCCTATCCTATCATAATTACACCTTGTGGGTATTTTATTTTAGCGTTTTGCTTATTGCCCATAAATAGTGTAAATCCAAGTGTTAATATCCCAACTCTACCAAAAAACATAAGCACCATAAGTACTATTTGTGAAATGACAGATAATTCTGGCGTTACACCGGCCGAAAGTCCAACCGTTGCAAATGCCGAAATAACCTCGTATATCGCAAATTCAATAGGAATTGGTTCAAGTGCTGTAATTACAAGTGTTCCAGCCATAACAAAAGATACTGCTATAGTGAAAATACTCATAGCATTTAGCACAACCGATACATTTATGCTACGTCCAGCAAAATTATATGTAGTTCTACCTTTTACAGTGTTCACTGCTGCAAGTAACAATATTGCAATAGTAACAGTTTTAACACCACCAGCCGTCGAGCCTGGTGAGCCACCGATGAACATAAATACATAAGTTAAAATCATCGAAGGGTCGGTAAGGTCGCCTTGGGATATTGTGTTAAACCCAGCTGTTCTGGTTGTTACTGATTGGAAAGTCGCCGCAAGTAATTTGTCGAAAAACGACATTTGACCAAGCGTTGCTGGATTGTTAAACTCGAAAATTAAATATAAAAACGTTCCACTAAAAACTAGTATTGCAGTTGAAATTAGTACGATTTTTGAATGTGTTGACAATCTTTTTCTGTAATAAATATCGCCCCACACAAAAAATCCTAGACCACCTAATATGATAAGTGCCATAATTGTTATATTTATTGTAAAATCCGTTGCGTAATTTGTAAGGCTTGCAAATTGAGTTTCGTGTCCTAGAATATCAAATCCAGCGTTACAAAACGCAGAAATTGACAAGAATACACCACGTCTAATTGCACCAAACAAACCAAATTCTTTGTAAAATCTAGTTGCTAAAACTAAAGCACCTATACCTTCGAAAAAGAATGTTCCGTACAAAATATGTTTCGTAAGTCGCACAACACCTGAAATTTCGGTAACATTCAACGCGCTAGACATCATCATACGCTCTTTAAAAGTGATTTTTCTGCGAAGGGCAAACGAAAACAACGTCGCCATTGTCATAAATCCTAGACCACCAATTTGTATCATTACCAGAATAACAGATTGTCCAAAAAAATTCCAGTGCGTATATGTATCAACCAACACTAAGCCGGTTACACAAGTAGCAGATGTTGCTGTAAAAAGTGCTGTTAATGGCGATGTCCACTGTCCTGAATTTGAAGAAATCGGTAATGTAAGCAAAAATGCACCTATAATTATAACTCCGATAAATCCTAGCACAATTTTTGTACTTGTTTGTAGTTTTGGCGTTCTTTTTTTATTACTTGCCATAAAATCTCCTTGATATAGCCGTTAATTTTCTAAAATCACTATAAAATCAGCACAATATTGTATTGGCGACCTGTGGTCGTCCGTCATACCGTTGCGTGCGAATTTATTGTAATCTGTTGGAAAATTTTTTGCTTGTCACGGGCGAACGCAGTTCGCCCCTACATGGTGTGATAATATTTTTTGCGTATACGCTCCCTCCGTCAAAATCAAAGATTTTGCCACCTCCCTCTAAGAGGGAGGCTTTTTCCCCTTGGCTCCCTCTTAGAGGGAGCTGTCACCTCAGTGACTGAGGGACTTTACGGAGTATTACGTATCGTGTCTCACGGGCGAACGCAGTTCGCCCCTACAATATAAATTGCTGTTATATTATGAATAAAATTACATATTTTTTCATTTAAAGCTTAAAGCCTGAACACTTCTGTATCCAGGCTTACTAATTAATTATTAGGTTTCATAGTTGGGAATAATAGCACATCACGGATAGAGAAACTGTCAGTTAAAAGCATAACTAATCTGTCAATACCGATACCCAAACCGCCTGTTGGTGGCATACCATATTCTAACGCTGTAACGAAGTCATCGTCCATCATATTCGCTTCATCATTACCAGCTTCAAGCATTGCTACTTGTTCTAAGAAACGTTCTTTTTGATCGATAGGATCGTTAAGTTCTGAGAATGCGTTTGCAAGTTCACGACGTGTGATGAATAATTCAAAACGCTCTGTTAAACGGTGGTCAGATGCCATACGTTTAGCAAGAGGAGAAACTTCTACAGGATATTCAGTGATAAAAGTTGGTTGAACTAAGTTTTCTTCAACTTTTTCTTCAAACATAAGATTTAATGCATTACCCCAAGATAAAACTCCGTCCACATGAACGCCAGCAGCTTTACAAGCAGCAGTTGCATCTTCAGCAGTTGTAAATGAGTTAAAATCAACACCTGAGTATTGTTTAACAGCATCAACCATAGAAATTCTTGTGAACGCATCACCAAGATTAATGTCTTCACCTTGATAATTTACAGTTGTCACACCTAAGACTTTTTTAGCACAAGTAGAGATAATACCTTCAGTAATATCCATCATACCTTCAAAGTCAGTATATGCTTGATATAATTCGATAGATGTAAATTCTGGGTTATGTTTAATTGACATACCTTCATTTCTGAAAATTCTGCCAATTTCGTATACTCTTTCAAAACCACCAACGATAAGACGTTTTAGGTGAAGTTCTGTTGCGATACGTAAGTACATATCGATATCTAAAGTATTGTGATGAGTGATAAATGGACGAGCAGCTGCACCACCTGGAATAGTGTTAAGCACAGGAGTTTCAACTTCCATAAAGTCTAAATCATCTAAATATCTTCTAATTTCACGAATAATTTTAGTACGAAGTTCGAAAGTTCTACGCACTTCTGGATTTACGATTAAATCAACATAACGTTGTCTGTAACGTAAATCTGGGTCTTTTAAACCGTGGAATTTTTCTGGTAGTGGAAGTAGAGATTTCGATAAAAGAGTCACAGAAGACGCTTTGATAGAAATTTCGCCTTTTTGCGTCATAAATACAACGCCTGTAACACCGATTAAATCACCGATGTCATATTTTTTAAAATCTTCGAAAGATTCTTCTTCTAAATGGTCTTTTCTTACATAAGATTGAATGTTACCGTATCTATCTAAAATGTTGATAAATCCAGCTTTACCCATCATACGTTTTGCCATTAAACGACCAGCTACAGTTACTTCTTTGCCTTCAAAAGCTTCGAAATCTGAAGTGATATCTGTAGTGTGGTTTGTTACGTCAAATTTTGTAATTTCAAAAGGATTTTTGCCAGCATCTTGAAGATTTTTCAATTTATCGCGACGAACTTGAAGTAATTCGCTTAAATCTTCGTTATTTTCAAGGATTTGTTCTGATTTTTCCATTTTAAACTCCTTATTTACTTATAGAAATAATTCTATAAGTTATATTTCCCATTGGCGCTTCAACGATAGCTTCTTCGCCAATTTTTTTGCCGATTAATGCTTTTCCGAAAGGAGATTCATCTGAAATTTTCATTTCAGCTGGGTTTGCTTCTTGTGAGCCTACTATATAATATGTTTCGATATCGCCAAACTCAACGTCTTCGATTTCGATTTTTGCACCGTGAGAAACTTCGTCAGCTTTGAACATATCATCTGTAATTAACACAACGTTAGATAGAATATTTTCGATTTCTGCCATTCTTGAGAATACTTTACCTTGTTCATTTTTAGCTTCGTCATATTCGCTATTTTCTGATAAATCGCCGAATGAGCGTGCTTCTTTTATTTGTTCTGCTACTTCTTTTTCTCGTACTGTTTTAAGAAATAGTAATTCTTCTTTAAGTTTATCTATACTTGCTTGAGTAAGTTTAAATACTTTTTGTTGCATAAATTTCATCCTTATCCGCCATTTGGCTATATTTACATTAACACACATTATACTTATAGTTAGCACAAATGTCAAGTGTTTATTATAATTTTTTTAATATAAATGTTTTTTTCAGTCTTAATATTGACATTTACAAGTGCCGAACAAAGTGCTGTAATATCGGTATTTCCTTTATAAAAATCGATTTCGCACTCAATATCGTCAATACAAGCAATTGGAAATTTTTTCTGAGAGAAATTTACTATGATTTCTCCATAAAGAAAGCTACTCGGTTTGTCAAAGCAACAATAAATCCCCTCTTTTTGCTTATATTTCGCATTAAAATCAGCTACTGATACTCCAAATTTAGTTAAAAACTGTTGTTTTATTCGTTGCTCGTTAATTGAGACATCTAAAAATATATCGTCATATCTTTTCGCCAAAAAATCTACCATATCGCTAATATCTCGATTTTTACTATGCACAAAAATTGTTTTTTTATCAATCATTTTTAATATTTCAAACCGTTTTGCATAAAAAATATCAAAGTGCGATATATTTTCCAAATTATGCTTGTATAAAAAATCGAAATACTCGTTTTTAGCACATATTTTACTGACTTTTTGCTTTAAAAATAACCGAACTGCCTTGTCTATAATAATTTTTGAAAAGAGATTTTTCTTATCATATTTAAGCTCAGCTATTACCTCATAAAACTTAATGTTTTCAATATAAATTTCACGCGATAAAATCTTGTTTTTGCCTTTTTGCTCATTAACCTGTAATATTCCTAACACACCATCACCTTTAGATAATAGTATGCTAGGAATACTTGTATTATTCTTATTTTTCTATTTCAAAAGTTCCATTGTAACTTGCTCTACTGCCGCTTTAATTTGAGGGTCAGTATCCGAAGTTAGGAAAAAGAAATTGGCTGTTTGCTCGTCTGTAAGTTCGATTTCGATATCTGGAATTACTCCGATATCAGCTAAGTTATTTCCGTTTGGTGTATAATATTTATTAGTAGAAAGTATGATTGCCGAGCCATCTGACATCTGAACTGGACTTTGAGTATATCCTTTTCCCGTTGTCGCTTGACCAACTATAGTACCTACACCGTAATCTTGTATAGCAGCTGCAAAAAATTCTGCCGCACTATAAGAACTAGCATTTACAAGCACCGTAATTGGCATATCTAACATTTCACTATCAGATGTATAGACTTCCTCATTACCAGCTTTACTAACCGTTGAAATAACGTTACCTTCTGGAAGTAAAATATCCAAACACTCAACAAGTTTTGTAAGATATCCACCCGTATTATTACGAACATCAAAGACAAATGCCTCTGCACCTTCTTCTAACGCCAAATTCACTAATTCTGTAAACTGATTTGCAGTTTCAGTCTCAAAATGAGAAATTTTTATATACGCAATATTGTCATCTATCATCTCGTATGTTACCGAAACTTTTGTAACTTCATCACGTTGTACCGTTAAAAATTGATTGATTCCGTCACGTACAATTTCGATTTCAACCATAGAACCTTTTTCGCCAGAGACTAAATTAAGCGATTCTGTATATCCAATTTCTGCTACATCTTGCAAGTCAACAGATACGATATAGTCAAGCTTTTGAATGCCTGCTTCGCTTGCTGGAGAATCATCATAAACACCAGTTACAAGCATTGCTTGCTCACTAGCACTATAGACAACACTCACACCTATACCTACTAAATTTGCATTATTATCTTCAATATACTCTTGGTACTCTTCAGCACTTAAATAGTATGACCATTTGTCACCCA
>JAWXUP010000079.1:0-10692 GCA_044426345.1 Clostridia bacterium
CCAAGGAAAAGCCTCCCTCTCCGAGGGAGGTGGCAAAATCTTCGATTTTGACGGAGGGAGCTAGCACGATTTGAAAAACAACGCATCATGTAGGGGCGAACTGCGTTCGCCCGTAGCACACAACAAGACATCACCAATTAAAACAACCCAAAACGTAGGGCGAGGGCTTGCTCACACCGTTTCCGTACAATAAAATAAATTTAGGTCACATTATCTTAATTGTGACTTGAATTTTAATAAAATTAAAGCCAAGCTTCTACCATTTTTGGTAAAAACTTGGCTTTTTTTATGCTGGTTTGTCAAATTTTTTATTTTAGACTAATTGCTTGATAATCATTTAGCGTACCACTGTCAGATATTAATTTTACGTATAAAGTATCGTCTTCTATGTATCCTAATGCTCCATTTGAAAAGCTTCCACTGTTTTCGTAAGTTGCAATATTATTGAAAGCAAGGCTCAAGAAACTAAAATAACCAATGTTGTTATATTCATCAACATAATAAGCTCGGCTATCTTGTATTGCAAAAATTGAAACGGTAGGGTCGAGCGTTATAAAACTATTAGTAGTTAGGTCTATATATGAAATTTTATGGCAATTATAACCGTGGAAAACAGGCGCTTGTGTGCTGGTTAAGAAAACTTTTGAGCCGTATTCAGCTAAAAAGAAACTGTTATACGAAGTTTGAGCTAAATCTAAAGTTTCCAAAGTTGATTTCAAATATCCGTAGATATATTCACCTGTTGAGTATGTTTCGCTTGAGGTTTCAGAATATTTTTCTAAAATTCGAGATGATTCAAATACAAAATCTTCTGTTTGGTATAAAACTATTCGCTGATCTGCTGAGGCATTATCATAAGTCGAAACAATATCATACGCAGTGTCAATAACATATCGATTTATAAGATAATAAGCATCTACAACAAAAGAGCCTTTTTGATAATCAATATTTTCTACTTCCATACAATCATTTGTAAGCATTGCGTAATGTTCTGTAGGTTTGTAAATATAGTTATAAGTTAGAGTTGTTGAACCGTCATCATTATCTGCACGAGATGAATCACTGATTATGAACTCACTGTAGCTCAATGTGTTGAAACTTGCACTATACAGGTGTTCGCTTAGGAAACTATCTACATAATCGTTTATTTCATTTGCTGTTGAAAAAACGGGAGATAAGTTAGTTGCAGTACTAGAACTTATAATAAGATTGCTATTATCTACGTATTCTGTTGATGTGTACAATGTTTCTTCTGCATATACATCGAAAATTATGTCATTTACATTGTAAATCTCATATGTTTCTGCATCATAAGCAGTAAAAACTCCATCTGTTTTGAAAAAGTTAATCTGTTTGTAGTTTTCTGAAAGAGTATAGGCAGATTCTTTTATTGAAAAAACGATTTCGCTAATAATTATATCAGAAGAAATTGCACGAATATAAAGGGTATCATCTGAAAGTTCACCAGATATTTGACAATCTAGACTTAAAATTAAGTCAGGCAGGTCTATTAAAAATTTGCTTTGCAATGTGTTTAGGTCCAAACTAATCAAAATTGGATTGCTTGTATAGTCATAAAAATACGCGATTTCATCTGTATTTGCTAGCAAAACTGCTGTGTTAGATAAAACTGGAGCAAAAGTTTGAGTTTTTTGATCTAAACAAAAAATTGCACCGTGCCAAGTTTCAGAATTTAGTGAAAAATTCTCTGTACTATAAAAAACTTTGTCTTGCGCTTCAAACTCGTAGTTGAAATAGGTGTTAAAATAATCTTCACTTATGGTTTTTGACTCGCCAGTAGTTAGATTTACGCTGTCTAGTCGCACTGTAAATTCAGCGTTTGTTGATAGTTCGCCAGACATTAAACTTAATGTGTCACCTTCGGTCTGATTTGTAACATCTACAACTAAATAGTATGAGTATAATTCAGATTCTAATAAAAGTTCTCCATCGTGAGAAGTATCAACTTCTTCAACCTCCACTTCGACGTTATCGACGATATCAGTCTGCGTAGAAGTGTCTACATTTACCGTAGTTTGGGATTTAGAACAACCTGCAAGCAAAAGTATAATAACAAGCAAAATAAATATTCTTTTCATAAACCCTCCCTTTAAATTTATTATTTTGAGATTATAAAATCAATCTGTCCGTTTGACGCTGATGCGTTCACAAGTTTTACACGAACAGGTTTTCCTATATTATACACTACTTTGCTATTTTTGCCAACTAGTTTTACGTGCTTTTCATCATATTCATAATTATCTTGAGGTAAATTATCAGTTCTAATCAGGCCTTCGATAGTGTTTTCAAGTTCAACAAACACACCGAAGTTTTGAACACCAGAAACGCGTGCATCAAATTCGTCACCTATGAATTTCGACATATATTTTGCAAAGTATAGTTTTTCAATATCACGAGAGGCATCATCTGCGTGTTTTTCTCTATCAGTAGACTGAATTGAGGCAGCCTCAACGAAGTTTGCATCTTCAAACGTGAAACGTTCATTCTCGATTTTTTTGCTAAGCATACGATGTACAACAAGGTCAGGATATCGTCTAATTGGTGATGTGAAATGCAGATAAAATTCGCTAGCAAGACCATTGTGGCCGATACATTCTTCCTCATATCTTGCACGAGCAAGCGAACGAAGTAACATTGTTGATAACAATTTGTGTTCTGGTTTTCCTTTACAACCATTTAGCACGGCTTGTAAAGCAACAGGATTTGTAAGCTCATCATCAGAAATTTTATAGTTAAATAAGCGTGAAAGTTCGGCAAATGCTTGTAATTTTTCCATATTTGGAGCTTCGTGAACACGATAAACCGATGGAATTTCGTTTTTACACATATATTCTGCAACGCTTTCATTTGCAAGCACCATAAATTGCTCGATCAATTTTTCAGATTTACCACGTGAGCGAAGTTTTACATCAGCAGGTTCGCCACTTTCATCGGTAATGATGTAACTTTCTGGAATATCTAGGTCTAAAGCACCACGTGAAAAGCGTTTTTGCTCCATTTTTTCAGCAATTGAGTTCATTTTTACCAAAACGTCAACGATTTCAGCATATTTTACGCATAAATCTGGGTCGCCGTCTAGCAAACCGTTTACATTGTTATAAGTAAGTCTATATTTTGAGTTTATCACGGTTTTGTGAAATTTTGATGATACAACATCACAATTATTATCCAATTCAATAAATGCCGTAAGAGAAAAACGGTTTTCATTTGGATTTAAACTACAAATGCCGTTTGAAAGCTCAAAGGGTAGCATTGGAACTACTTGGTTTGCAAAATAAACAGAAGTTCCTCGGTCAAAAGCCTCTAAATCTAGCGGACTACCTTCGGTAACATAATTCGACACGTCTGCGATGTGAACACCTAGCATTAGATTTCCGTTTTCTAAATAATCTAAAGAAACAGCATCGTCAAAGTCTTTTGAGTAATCACCATCTATAGTGAAAATCATTTTATCGGTTAAATCTAATCTATCTCCGAACATATCTTCGGTGATGCTCGTTGAAATACTTTGAGTTTGAAGGGCAACCATAGGAGGAAATTCACGTGAAATTCCGTGCGAGTGTAAAATTGAATTTTCGCTGGCAATAAGCGTATCTGCAACGCCGAAAACTTCTTTGATTTCACCTTGTGGCATATATTCGAAATTTCCAAAAAAACGAACTTTTACTGCAACTTTATCCCCAACTTGTGCATTATTTGCACGAGTATCATCAATTGAGATTAAAGGATATTTTTTTATGTCAGGTTTTACGAAAAGAACTCCATCTTGCTTGTCTAAAGTACCATTAACAAAAGAGTTTGTACGTTTTACAACCTTGATTATTTCGCCTTCTTGACGGTCGCCTTTTTTGTCACGTTTATAGCGAGATTTGATTAATTTTACAAGGATTGTATCACCGTGCCACGCATCTTTCGTAAATTTTTCTGGAATAAAAACATCACGACCATTTGGAAGTGGCTCTACTGGTTCAGCGAAACCATAACCTTTGTCAGTGGCACAAAATGTTGCCTCGATAACTGAGAAAAAGTCACGGTTTGCAAAAGTTTTTGATTTGTATGATAGTAGCAGTGTTTTGTTTATAAGCACGTCAATAGCTTTTTTGATTTGTTTTTTACTATATTGAGGTAATTTTCGGCAAACCTCTTCGGTTTTTGTCGGTTTATTGCAAGCGTTTAATATGTCGGTGTATATTTTGTCCATTTATTTCTCCTTTGTATTCTTCTCTATATTTGAATTACCACATAATCGTAGGGTGGTTATTGGTCGACCGTCATTTCAATACGTTGAATTTAGAATTAAATTGTGCAGATTTATTGTACGGTCACGGTTGGGCGTTGAAAACCAACCATACGTGATTTGTGATATTTTGTATGCAGGGTGTTTTGCGTGTTATAATATTTTATTACGTGGCAATGAAGAACAATGTTCGCCACTACTAGCTTTTACTTATATATAGTATACCATAAAAAAACCTCATTCACTGCATTTATTTAAAAAATAAATGTAAATAAACTTTAAATTCAATTGCAAAAGCCTTGAAAATTTGATATAATATTTTAAATAGAGCAAAAATTACGGAGGTAGAATATATGAATAAATTATTTACATCAGAATCAGTAACTCCTGGGCATCCAGATAAGATGTGTGACCAGATTTCTGATGCGGTACTAGATGCCATTTTTAAAAATGACCCTAACGCTCGTGTTGCCTGTGAAACTTGTGCAACAACTGGTATGGTTATGATTATGGGTGAAATTACTACGAATTGTTACGTAGATATTCCATCAATTGCACGTAAAACAATCGAAGAAATTGGTTATACTAGTGGTGAAATGGGCTTTGATGCAAAAACTTGCGCAGTTCTTACTACAGTTGACGAACAATCACCTGATATCGCAATGGGTGTTAACCAATCTCAAGAATTCCGTGCTGACGAAAAAGACGAAGCAGATTTAATCGGTGCTGGTGACCAAGGTATGATGTTCGGTTTTGCGTGTAACGAAACAGAAGAACTTATGCCTGCTCCTATCACTTATGCACACAAATTAACAAAAAGACTTACAGAAGTTCGTGCGAATGGTACGTTAAAATGGCTACGTCCTGATGGTAAAAGCCAAGTAACTGTTGAGTATGATGAAAATGAACAAGTTGTACGCATTGATGCTGTTGTAATTTCAACTCAACACGCAGGAAATGTTACTTTAGATGAAGTTCGTGCTGGCGTTATGGAACACGTTATAAAACCTGTATTACCTACAGAATTAGTTGATGAAAACACAAAATATTTCATTAACCCAACTGGTCGTTTTGTTATCGGTGGACCACAAGGCGATGCTGGGCTTACTGGACGTAAAATCATCGTTGATACTTATGGTGGTTATTCACGTCACGGTGGTGGTGCTTTCTCTGGTAAAGACCCTACAAAAGTTGACCGTTCAGGTGCATATATGGCACGTTATATCGCAAAAAATATTGTAGCTGCAGGACTTGCAGATAAATGTGAAATCGAGCTTGCTTATGCAATCGGCGTGGCACACCCAGTATCTGTATTTGTTGAAATGTTTGGAACTGGCAAAGTTTCTCAAGAAGAAATCGAAGCGGCAGTTCGTGCAAACTTTGATATGCGTCCAGCATCTATTATCAGAAATCTTGATTTACGTCACCCAATCTATAAACAAACAGCTGCTTATGGACATTTTGGTAGACCAGAACTTGATTTACCTTGGGAAAAATTAGATAAAGTTGATGCACTAAAAAAATCGCTTAACAGATAACTTTTAAATCAAGCAAAACCGTATTACGATTGTGTTGGAATGGTAAAATTTAAACCCACAATGTGATATTTGTGGGTTTTTTTATGGGAATTACACTGAATTGTGGAAAATATTTTTGGTGGTTATTTTAATTTAAAACGTACGTATTGGTTTTGACGGACGAACACAGTTCGTCCCTACGATTGTAGCACACAATAAATTTGCATTATTTTAATTTAAAACGGATGCATTGGTTTTGTCGGAGGGAGCTTTCGCACGACCTAAATATAGCAAAGAATATAAAGGAGAAATTATGAAAAGTATATTAGCAAAAGAGTTTTCAGTACAAGAAAACTATGTCGAAAATATTATAAATTTACTTGATGAAGGTATGACAGTGCCTTTTATCGCACGTTACAGAAAAGAACTTCACGGAACTATGGACGACCAAATTATTCGTGAAATCGCAGATAGACTTAATTATTTACGCAACCTTGAAAAACGTAAAGAAGAAGTTATTAATTCTATTACAGAAAAAGATAAAATGACCGATGAGCTACTTGCAGATATCAATTCTGCAAAAACTTTAGCTCGTGTTGAGGACTTATATCGTCCATATAAAGATAAACGTAAAACTCGTGCAACAATGGCTATCGCACGTGGTTTGCAACCTTTAGCTGACATTATTTTAGAGCAAAAAACTTCGCTTGACGATATTAAAATTAAAGCTGAAGACTTTATCACTGAAGAAGTTGCGACTGCTGACGATGCTATCAAAGGTGCTTGCGACATTATCGCTGAAATTATTTCAGATGACCCACTTGTTCGTGAAAAATTAAAAAATTACTACACAAAATATGGTATCATCGAAACAAAAAAAGCTAAAGATGAAACTTCTGTATACGAAATGTATTATGAATACTCTGAACCAGTGTCAAAAATACAAAATCACCGTATTTTAGCGATAAATCGTGGCGAAAAAGAAGGATTTTTGAAAGTTAAACTTGCATCAACTGATAGTTTAGCGCAACATATATTATACAATCTGTATATTACAGACACTACAATTCGTCAGCTGATGACAGAAATTTGTGATGACAGCTATACTCGTTTGATTTTCCCATCTATCGAGCGTGAAATTCGTTCAACGCTTACAGAACGTGCATCGGAACAAGCGATTTCAGTGTTCGGTATCAATCTTGTAGGATTACTAATGCAAGCTCCTATCAAAGATAAAACTTGTCTTGCTATTGACCCTGCTTATCGTACAGGTTGTAAAATTGCTGTTTGTGATAGAACAGGTAAAGTGCTTGATACAAATGTAATTTATTGCACAATGCCACACGATAAAGTGGAAGTTGCACGCAGAACTATCATCAATCTTATCAATAAACACAATGTTGAAATTATAGCTGTTGGTAATGGTACTGCATCGAAAGAGGCTGAAATTTTTACTGTTGATACAATAAAAGAAATAAAAAAACCGAAATTAGCATATATGATGGTTAACGAGGCTGGTGCATCGGTATATTCTGCATCAAAACTAGGTGCTGAAGAATTCCCAGATTATGACGTTGCACTTCGTTCAGCTGTATCTATAGCACGTCGTTTACAAGACCCTCTTGCAGAGCTTGTTAAAATCGATCCAAAAAGTATTGGTGTTGGTCAATATCAACACGATATGCCTCAAGCAAGACTTTCAGAAGTGCTTACAAACACAGTTGAAGACTGCGTAAACAAAGTTGGTGTAGATTTAAATACTGCATCTGCATCACTTTTAACTTACATCGCTGGCTTGTCAAATGCTGTTGCGAAAAACGTTGTAGCATATCGTGAAGAAAACGGACAGTTTAAAACACGTAAAGAATTACTAAAAGTTGCGAAATTAGGACCTAAAGCATTTTTACAATGTGCTGGTTTCTTACGAGTTGCTGAAAGTAAAAATATTCTTGATAACACATCTGTACACCCAGAAAGTTATGATGTTGCAAAAAAATTACTTGATATTTTAGGTTACGGAAAAACTACTGATTTTTCAGAAATTGAGGCTAAATGTCAAGCTTACGGCATAAATAAATTATGTGAAGAAATCGAAGTTGGGAAACCTACGCTTGAAGATATTATAAAAGAGCTTGCAAAACCAGGTCGTGATATTCGTGCTGAAGGTGAGCAACCAGTTCTTCGTACGGACGTTTTGGATATGAAAGATTTAAAACCAGGTATGGAACTTATGGGTACTGTTCGTAATGTTATCGACTTTGGTGTATTCGTGGATATCGCAGTTCACCAAGACGGTTTGGTTCATATTTCTCAAATTACTGATAGATACATCAAGCACCCATCAGAAGTGTTAAAAGTAGGCGATGTTGTAAAAGTTTGGGTACTTTCTGTAGACGTACCTAAAAAACGTATCGGTCTTACTATGAAACAACCTAAGTAGCGCGAAATTAAGCTCCCTCAGTCACTGCTGTGACAGCTCCCTCGTCAGGGAGCCATGGGAAAAAGTCTCCCTCCTCGACGGAGGGAGCTAGAATAAAAAATAGAGAAAAACATTAAATTTATTGGGAGGAATTTATGTCAGAGAAAAGAGGAGCGTGGGCTAGCAACATAGGATTTATCTTATCGGCTGCTGGTTCGGCTATCGGTCTTGGGAATATTTGGAAGTTTCCAGGCAAAGTAGGTGCTAACGGTGGTGGTACATTTATCGTTATATACCTTGCAATTATTGCATTGATTGGTTTTTCGCTGATGATTGCTGAAATTTCATTAGGTAGACACGCACAAAGTAACTCGATTTCAGCATTTAAAAAAATTAATAAAAAATGGAGCTTTGTAGGTGTTTTGGGAATACTTTCTGCTTTCATTATTTTATCATACTACAGCGTTGTAGGCGGCTGGGTAATGAAATATATTGCAACTTATCTTACAGGTGCAAATTTTGGTGGTAACACAGCAGATTATTTTGTTGGATTTATCACTACAGGCGTAGAACCACTTATTTGGCACGCATTATTTATGATAATCACAGTATCTGTTGTTACAAAAGGTGTATCTGCAGGGATTGAAAAAGTTAGTAAAGTGCTTATGCCATTACTTTTTGTAATTTTAATTGCGATTACACTTCGTTCGGTGACGTTACCAGGAGCTGAACAAGGGCTGGATTTCTTGTTACAATTCCACGTTTCAGAAATTACACCAAGCCTGATTATAGCAGCTCTAGGGCAAGCATTTTTCTCATTATCACTAGGTATGGCTATTATGATCACATACGGTTCGTACGTGTCTAAAACCGATAGTTTACCACGTAGTGTTAGTTTAATTGCAATTTTAGATACATTTATCGCACTTCTTGCTGGTTTTGCTATAGTTTGCGCAGTATTTGCTACAGATCCTTCGCTTATAGGCAGTGGTGGTGGTGGATTTGCGTTTATTTCTCTACCAAATGTTTTCGCAAGTATGCCAGCTGGTAATTTCTTCGGATTGCTGTTCTTCGTATTGCTGTTTTTTGCAGCATTTACATCTGCTATGTCGATTTTAGAAGGATTAGTTTCTTGTGTTACAGAACTTTTGAAAATTTCACGTAAAAAAGCGACTATTAGTCTTGGTATTTGTATGTATGTGTTAGGTTGTGGATATTCTTTATCACAAGGTGCTGTAGATATTAAATTACCATGGTTTGACTTTGCAAATGGTCTTCGCTGGGACACTATGGGTAACGTTATGGAATACACAACGGATAATCTGTTAATTCCGATGACTGCGTTATTTGTATGTATTTTCGTAGGCTGGGTTTGGGGAACTAAAGAGGCTGTTCGCGAAATTAA
Organism: Clostridia bacterium; assembly: GCA_044426345.1. GTDB lineage: Bacteria > Bacillota > Clostridia > Oscillospirales > Butyricicoccaceae > CAYJLC01. The sequence goes on from JAWXUP010000079.1 coordinate 9,600, forward strand.
AGTTGGTTCAAATTTCCCAATTGAAAAAGCTTGGGAGTTTTCAATAAAATATATTTGTCCGATTGCTATTGCTGTGATTTTATTTACAACGTTAGTTTTAGGAATTAGCATTAGCTAAAAAATACCTCGATTTTCAACAAATGAAAATCGAGGTTTTAATATATCATTAAGCTATTAAAATAGTAAAAGATAAATGGACTTAAATTACGTATAGAGCGATTGTTAAAAAGTGGAAAATACTACCCAAAAGTACAAAAAAGTGCCAAATCATATGCATATATGGTGTTTTTTTTGCTAAATAAAAGCCAATACCAACGGTATAACATAAACCACCAAGTACAAGGAAAATTAGTCCATTCATATCAAGATTTTCGATGAGTGGTTTGATTGTAAATACAACTGACCAACCCATTACCACGTGGCATATAAGTGATAATTTGTGATACTTTTTAATATCTATGATATTGATTGCAACGCCAAAAATTGCAAATATCCAGATTATTGTAAAAAGACTATATCCAACTGCACCTTGCAATGTTATTAGCGTAAATGGTGTGTATGTTCCTGCAATCAGCAAGAAAATTGAACAATGGTCGATGGTTTTGAATAGTTTTTTTAATTTTTCACCTGTAAAAGCATGGTAAAGTGTAGATGATAGGTACATCATAAACAGTGTTGTTCCGTAAATCACAGAACTTACCATCGAAATGGTCGAGCCATATAGTGCTGAAATGTTTATTAAAATAATCATTCCAACGATAGCAAACAATGCACCAATACCGTGTGACACTGAATTAGCGATTTCTTCACCCAAAGTATATCTTTTTTCCATAATAGCTCCTTACTCAGAAAATGTTACATCTAGTTTGTAAAACTATTATAACACGTTTGCTAAACTATTACAACTAGTTATTTGTGGTAATTTTGCCTTTTTTTAAAACTTTTTTGTGTATGATTTAATGCTAAGGGTTTTTTATCTGCTCTTTTAACTCATACTGCGTGGTTTTTTAGCACGTTCATTCGCTCGCCGCGTGGCTGATACTTTGGGACGTCCCAAAGTATCCAAAAGACGAAATCTTTTTGCGAAAAGATT
>JAWXUP010000080.1:0-10252 GCA_044426345.1 Clostridia bacterium
GCGTTTACGAGATTTATGATGCTGGTTATAAAGCAAAACGTATGGAAGTTGGCGCTGTTATTGCTGCTGCTCCATTTGAAAATATCGTTCGTGAAAAACCACAAGCTGGTGATGCTATCCTATTATTAGGTGGACGTACTGGACGTGATGGTATCGGTGGTGCTACTGGTTCTTCAAAAGAACATACTGAACACAGCGTTACAAAAAGCTCATCAGAAGTTCAAAAAGGTAATCCAGTTACAGAACGTAAAATCCAACGTTTATTCAGAAACCCAGAGGCTACTACGCTTATCAAAAAATGTAATGACTTCGGTGCAGGTGGCGTTTGTGTTGCTATCGGTGAACTTGCAGACAGCTTAGAAGTAAACCTTGATTTAGTTCCTAAAAAATACGAAGGACTAGACGGTACAGAACTTGCAATTTCTGAATCACAAGAACGTATGGCAGTTGTAATCGCTAAAGAAAACGTTAATGCTTTCAAAACTTTATGCGAAGTTGAAAATATCGAAGTAACTCACGTTGCAAACGTTACAGATAGTGGACGTTTAGTTATGACTTGGCGTGGAAAAGAAATTTTCACAGTTAAACGTGAATTTTTAGATACAAATGGTGCTCAAGCTCAAACAAATGTACACGTAAATACTATGTCAAACGAGTTTTTCGATGCGAAAAATTATGCATATACAAGCGATAAAGCTTGCTTAGTTGAAACTCTTTCAGATATTAATGTATGTTCTAAAAAAGGTTTGGTTGAAAACTTCGACTCAACTATCGGCGCTGGAACAGTGCTAATGCCATTCGGTGGTAAGAATATGATTTCAGAACCAGACGGTATGGTAGCAAAAATCCCAGTTTTAACAGGGGACACTACAACTTGCTCGCTTATGACATACGGTTACAATCCAAACTTAACTACAACGTCAACTTTCCACGGTGGTATTTATTCAATCGTTGAATCTGTTGCGAAAATCGTAGCTTTGGGTGGTGACTACAAAAAAGTTCGTCTTTCACTTCAAGAATATTTTGAAAGAATGACAGACGAAAGCTCATGGGGCAAACCATTCTCTGCAATTTTAGGTGCGTTTTACGCTCAAAAACATCTTGGAATACCTGCGATTGGTGGTAAAGATAGTATGTCTGGTACATTTAAAGATATGAAAGTTCCAGAAACAATCATTTCTTTTGCAGTAACAAGCGAAGATGTTTCAAATATCATCTCTCCAGAATTTAAAAGCACAAATTCAACTGTTGCGCTTATTAATTTTGATAAAAATGCAGATAATCTTCCAAACTTTGAAGATTTAGACAAAAAATACAGCTTAATTTATAAATTAGCTTGCGAAAATCAAATTTTATCAGCAAAAACTGTTACTTTCGGTGGTGTTGGTGCTACTATCGCTAAAATGGCAATGGGTAACGGTATTGGTTTTGATTTCCTAGCTGACGTTAACCTTAAAATGCCAATGCTTGGTGCTATCGCTGTTGAAGTGGCTGACACAAGCGTACTTGAAGGCATCGACTACGTTTTACTTGGCAAAACAAACGACGACGGCGTTATTAATTTCAAAAACGAAGAAAGTATCGCAGTTTCACAATGTATCGAAATTTTCACAAGCCCATTAGAACAAGTTTTCAAATCAAAAGTTGACTTAGCAGACAAAGTTGAAAACGTTAAATACACAGCTGGTTCTATAATTACACGTAGCACAAAAATCGCTACACCAAAAGTATTTATCCCAGTTTTCCCAGGTTCTAACTGCGAATATGATACAGCTCGTGCATTTAATAAAGCAGGCGCATCTGCTGAAACTTTCGTTTTCAGAAACTTAAACGGACACGATATCGAAGAATCAATCGAGGCAATTGTCAAAGGCATTAAACAATCTCAAATGATTGCCATTCCTGGTGGTTTCTCAGCTGGTGACGAACCAGACGGTTCAGCAAAATTCATCGCATCAGTGTTCAGAAACGAACAAATTACAGAGGCTGTTCATGATATGCTTTACAATAGAGATGGCTTGATGATTGGTATTTGTAACGGTTTCCAAGCGCTTATCAAACTTGGATTACTTCCAAAAGGTGAAATTTGCGAAATCACTGAAGATATGCCAACGCTTACATTTAACGAAATCTCTCGTCATATCTCTTGTATGACAAGTACAAAAATATGCTCAAATAAATCTCCTTGGCTTGCAGGCACTGAAGTTGGTGATATTCACGCAGTTGCTATGAGTCACGGTGAAGGTAGATTTGTTGCAAATGAGGCTACTTTAAGAGAACTTATTGCCAATGGTCAAGTGGCTACTCAATATGTTGATAATTTTGGAAACGCTACTATGAAAGGCGAATTTAATCCAAACGGTTCAACTTTTGCTATCGAAGGTATCACAAGCATTGATGGTAGAATTTTAGGTAAAATGGGTCACTCAGAACGTGTTGGTAATGGATTATACAAAAATATCATCGGAAATACTGACCAAAAAATCTTTGAGTCTGGTGTTAAATATTTCTTGTAAATAACAGTAGGGTACGGCGTCCTCGACGTACTGTCTAAACTATAAATTAACCTGACCTTGTAGGGGCGACCTGTGGTCGCCTGTTACGGTTAGCTTTTTAAATGGTGCGAACTTCTGTCACTGCTCGTGACAGCTCCCTATACAGGGAGCCAAGGAGAAAAGCCTATCTTTGAGGAATGTGGCAAAATTTTTGATTTTGTCGGAGGGAACACAACATATAATGAATTTTACTATGTTGTATACATACATAAAAATTTTACAATTAGAGACAAAAAAATAGCACAAAAGACTTTAAAAAAGTTAAAAAAAATGATAGAATATAATTAGAAACGAAAACGTTTTTAAAAAAAGGAGAATATAAATATGAAGGTTGCAGTTATAATGGGTTCAGATTCGGATTTAGGCGTAGTTCAAGCTACACTTGACGTTTTTGAAAAATTCGGTGTTGATTACGAAATTAGAGTAATTTCTGCTCATAGAACACCTGAAATTGCGTTTGATTTTGCAAAAAATGCAGAGGCTAATGGTTTTGAAATTATCATCGGTTGTGCTGGTAAAGCGGCTCATCTTCCTGGTGTACTAGCAGGCATTTCACCACTTCCAGTTATTGGTCTTCCAATTAAATCAAGCTTTGAAGATGGACTTGACAGCTTACTTTCTATCGTTCAAATGCCAAACGGTGTTCCAGTTGCAACTGTTGCAATAAATGGCGCTGAAAATGCAGGACTTCTTGCAGTTCAAATGCTATCAATAAAATATGATGAATTAAAAGTAAAATTTAAACAATTTAAAGAAGATATGAGATTACAAGTAATCGCTAAAGACGAGAAAGTTAGAGGTATAAAATAATGACTAAATTAGAACAAATGTACGAAGGCAAAGCAAAAAAAGTTTTCAAAACAGATGACCCTCAAGCTGTAATTATTGAGTACAAAGATGACGCAACTGCATTCAACGGCGAGAAAAAAGGTACAATTATGGGCAAAGGTGTTATCAATAACGTGATGAGCGCGCATATGTTCCAAATGCTAGAAGAACACGGCATCGAAACTCACCACATCGAACTACTTTCAGACAGAGAGTCTTTAGTTAAAAACGTATCTATTATCCCACTTGAAGTTATCGTTCGTAACATCGCAGCTGGTTCTTTCTGCGCTCGTTTAGGCGTTACAGAAGGTAAAGAATTAAAACGTCCTTTATTTGAAATTTGTTACAAAGATGATTCTCTTGGCGATCCATTTATCACTGAAGAAATCGCTGATATCCTAGATTTAGGTACACTTGAACAAGTAGCTACAATCAAATCTATGGCACTTAAAGTAAATGAACTTATGAAAGAATTTTTCTTAGATAAAAATATCCTTTTAGTTGACTATAAACTTGAATTTGGTATGTTCGATGGCAGAATTGTTCTAGCTGACGAAATATCTCCTGACACTTGTCGTTTCTGGGACAAAGACACTAAAGAAAAACTAGACAAAGACAGATTTAGACGTGATTTAGGTGGAGTTGAAGAAGCCTACGAAGAAATTATGAGAAGACTTACAGGAGATAAATAATGTTTGATAAATTACGTGAAGAATGTGGCGTTTTTGGGATTTACTCAAAATCCGGCAACTATGACGTTTCAAGATATATTTACTATGGACTAATTGCCTTGCAACACCGTGGACAAGAAAGTGCTGGTATTGCAACTTATAATCAAGGTAAAATCGCTTACTACAAAGAAATGGGTCTAGTTCGTGAAGTTTTCAACGATGAAACTATTTTCAAAATGCTTGCTGGTAACATCGGCTTAGGTCACGTTCGTTATTCTACAACTGGCGACAGCTTTAGATTTAACGCACAACCTCTAGTTACAGGATATAAAGGTGGTTCAATCGCCCTTGCTCATAACGGTAACTTGATTAATGCACTTGAAATTCGTGACCAACTTGAAGATGATGGTGCGACTTTCCAAACTACAATCGACTCTGAAGTTATCGCAAAAATTATCGCTCGTGCTTACCCTAAAAAAGGTTTCAAAGAAGCTATGAGAATTGCAGCTAACACTATCAAAGGTGCGTTTTCACTTGGTGTTATTTGTGAAGATAAATTAATTGGTCTGCGTGACCCTAACGGTCTTCGTCCACTTGCAATTGCTAGATTTAAAGATGGTTACGTGCTATCATCAGAAACTTGTGCGTTTAACGTAATTGGTGCTGAGTTTATCCGTGACGTACTTCCAGGCGAAATGGTTATTATTGATGATAACGGTATCGAATCTGTAATGTATAACGAAGAAGCTAACAAAGCTCCTTGTTCGTTTGAATACGTATATTTTTCTCGTCCAGATAGCGTAATTGATGATATTTCTGTTTACGAAACTCGTATCGAACTTGGAAAAATCTTAGCTCGTAACGATGACTGGAAAATCAGAGCAGACGTTGTTATGGCAGTTCCAGACAGTGGTACAGTTGCTGCGATTGGTTATGCCGAAGCTGCTGGTATTCCTTTCCGTGAAGGTTTGCTTAAAAATAAATATTTAGGACGTACTTTTATTGCACCAACTCAAGAAGAACGTGAACTTTTAGTTTCGCTTAAATTATCAGTGCTAAGAGAAAACGTAAAAGGCAAAAGCGTTGTACTTGTAGATGACTCTATCGTTCGTGGTACTACGTCAAAAATTATCGTAAAAATGCTACGTGAAGCAGGAGCTGCAGAAGTTCATCTTAGAATTTCAAGTCCACCTGTTGCATACTCTTGCTACTTTGGTATTGATACACCAGACCCAGAAAAATTAATCGGTGCTACTCATACTGTAGATGAAATGAACGAAATTATCGGAACTGATACGCTAAGATTTATCAGCACAGATGACCTTGCTGAAGCAATTGGTACAAATAATATCTGTCGTGCTTGTTTCAATGGCGTATACCCAATCGAAGTTCCAAAAAATATGAAAAAACTTGTTTTTGAGGAGAGATAAAATGCTAACATATAAAGATTCTGGAGTAGACACTCACGAAGGACAAAGAGCTGTTGAGCTTTTTAAAACTCACGTTAAAAAAACTTTTTCTGATAACGTTCTAACTGGTTTAGGTTCGTTCGGTGGACTTTTCAGCTTAGGCAAAATGCAAATGGAAGAACCTGTACTGGTTTCTGGTACAGACGGTGTTGGTACAAAACTAAAATTCGCATTTTTAATGGATAAACACGATACAGTAGGGCAAGACCTTGTTGCTATGTGCGTAAATGACATTTTATGCCAAGGTGCAACGCCTCTGTTTTTCTTAGATTACCTTGCAACTGGTAAATTAAAAGCAGAAAAAGCTGCTGAAATCGTTTCTGGTATCGCAAACGCTTGTGCAAATTCAAGACTTGCTTTAATCGGTGGTGAAACAGCAGAAATGCCTGGTTTTTACCAAGATGGCGAATACGATTTAGCTGGCTTTGCAGTTGGTATCGTAGACCGTAAAAATATAGTTGACGGTAGTAAAGTTAACGCTGGTGATAAAATCATCGGTATCACTTCAAGTGGCGTTCATAGTAATGGTTACTCTTTTGTTCGTAAAGTTTTCCTTGAAAAAATGGGATATTCTCACGATACTTATATCGAAGCTTTCGGAAAAACTTTAGGCGAAGAATTACTTACACCAACAAAATTATATGTTGAACCAGTTCTTCAAGTATTAGAACAAATCGACGTTCACGGTATGGTTCACGTAACTGGTGGTGGTTTCTATGAAAACGTTCCACGTATTTTAGCTGACGATTTACGTGCTAAATTCGACAGAAAAGACATCAAAACTCCTGCAGTTTTCACTGAACTTCAAAAACTTGGAAACGTATCTGAAACTGAAATGTTCTCATCATTTAATATGGGTATCGGTTTTATGATCGTTGTTAACGCTGCTGACGTTGATGCTACACTTGAAATTTTAGCGAAAAACGGTGAAGATGCATCTGTTATCGGTGAAATTATCGCTGGTGAAAAAGGTGTTGACATATGCGAATAGCTGTTATGGTGTCTGGTGGAGGTAGTAATTTACAATCACTTATAGATGCAAATTTTGACATTAAGCTTGTAATTTCAGATAGAACTGACGCTTATGGATTAGAACGTGCGAAAAATCATAACATCGACGGTGTGTACGTTGGTAAGAAAAATTTTCCAGCAGTAGATGAGAGAACTGATGAGGTTTTGCGTTTACTTGAAGAATATAGCATTGATTTTATCGTGCTTGCTGGGTATTTATCTATTGTTCCAGAACGTTTGATTTCAAAATATGAAAATAAAATCATAAATATCCACCCATCGCTTATTCCAAGCTTTTGTGGTATGGGTTTTTATGGTCATCACGTTCACGAAGGTGTTTTTAACGCTGGCGTAAAAGTTACAGGTGCGACAGTACACTTTGTAAATACTGGCGTTGATACTGGTGAAATTATCTTGCAAGAAACAGTTGCGATAGACAATGATGATAATCCAGACACAATCGCTGCGAAAGTTTTGAAAATCGAACATAAAATTCTACCAAAAGCATTGGATTTGCTTGTAAATGGTAAAATTTCGGTTCAAAACGGCAGAACTTATATAAAATAATAGAATATGCGATGTTAACTCCCTCAGTCGCTGAGGCGACAGCTCCCTCAAAGAGAGAGCCAAGGAAAAGCCTCCCTCCTCGAGGGAGGTGGCAAAATCTTCGATTTTGACGGAGGGAGTTTGCACGCACAAGGTATAACCAAACATAATTAAAAACCAAACAAATTTTAGGGGGAAAATATGAGAGCTTTAATTAGTGTATCAGACAAAGAAGGACTTGTAAATTTAGCAAGCCGACTAGAAAATCTAGGTGTTGAAATCATTTCTACTGGTGGTAGTGCGAAAAGACTTAACGATAGTGGTATCCACGTAAAAGAAGTAAACGAAGTAACCAATTTTCCAGAATGTTTAGATGGACGTGTTAAAACACTTCACCCAAATGTTTTTGCTGGTATTTTAGCTATGCGTGACAACGAAGAACATATGAAAACTCTAGAAAATTTCGATATTTCTACAGTTGACATCGTTGTTGTAAACCTATATCCTTTTAAAGAAACTATCTCAAAACCAAACGTTAGCTTAGAACTTGCAATTGAAAATATCGACATCGGTGGACCTTCAATGCTACGTGCAGCAGCTAAAAACTACAAAGATGTTGTGGTTATGACAGACCCTGCTGATTACGATGCAGTTTTAACAGAACTTGAAACAACTGGTACAGTATCTATTGATACAAAATATAAACTTGCACTTAAAGTTTTCTCTGAAACAGCTGCTTATGATGCGCTAATCTCTAAATATTTAAGAGAACGTATCGGAGAAAAATTCACAGATAAATTAACTCTTACATACGAAAAACAACAAGATATGCGTTACGGTGAAAATCCTCATCAAGATGCTTGTTTCTACAAAGAAACTATGGGTTACGATTGTGGCATCACATCAGGCGAACAACTTCACGGTAAAGAATTATCTTACAATAATATAAATGATGCGAACGGTGCAATCAATTTAGTGAAAGAATTTGGCGATGAACCTTGTGTTGTTGCAGTTAAACACAGCTCGCCTTGTGGTGTTGGCGTTGATATTGACTTGTACGGTGCATACAAAAAAGCTTATTTATGTGACACTGTGTCAATTTTCGGTGGTATTGTTGCTACAAACCAAGTAATTGACGAAAAAACAGCTCGTAAAATGAACGAAATCTTCTTAGAAGTTATCATTGCAAAAGATTTTACAGAAACTGCACTTAATGTATTAACTGGCAAGAAAAACGTTCGTTTAATCAAACTTGAAAATATTGCAACTCCAATTAAACCTGAACTTTCAACTAAAAAAGTTTCTGGTGGACTTCTTGTTCAAGACTTAGATACTCTTGCAATCAACGAAGAATTCGAAGTTGTTACAGAAAGAATTCCTACTAAAAATGAAATCGACGATATGCTTTTCGCTATGAAAGTTTGCAAACACACAACTTCAAACGGTATTGTTTTTGCTAAAGAAGGTGGCACAATTTCTATCGGTGGTGGACAAGTTTCACGTGTTTGGTCGGTTGAAAACTGTGTAAACCATGCAAGCGAAAGCATTTTAGGTGCAACGATGGCATCTGACGCATTTTTCCCATTCAGAGATGGTGTTGATTTAGCTGCATCAAATGGCATAAAAGCTATTATCCAACCAGGTGGTTCGGTTCGTGACGAAGAAGTTATCGCTGCTTGTAACGAATACGGAATTGCAATGGTATTTACAAAACAAAGACATTTTAAACACTAAAGGTGACGATATGAAATTATTAATTATAGGCTCTGGTGGTAGAGAACACGCAATTTTAGATGCTTGCCTTAAAAGTGAACAAGTAACAGAGGCTTTTGTTTGCCCAGGAAACCCAGGAATGAACGCAACTCAAGTAAATCTTGACGTAACTCAAATTGAAGAAATTGCTGATTTTGCTGAAAAAAATGTTATAGATTTAACTATTGTAGGCCCAGAAGTTCCACTTGTTATGGGTATTTCTGATTTATTTACTGCAAAAGGACTAAGAGTTATCGGCGTTGACAAAGATTGTGCAAGATTTGAAGGAAGTAAAGATTTTACAAAAGAATTTTTGATGAAATACAAAATTCCTACGGCTGAATATGTGACTCACACAGATTTTGATGCTGCTTGTAAAGATATTGGTATTTATGGCTATCCAATGGTTATAAAAGCCGATGGACTAGCTGCTGGTAAAGGTGTTATCATCGCTCAAAATTCTGATGAAGCTCACAAAGCTTTGGACGATATTATGGTGAAAAAAGTTTTCGGTGAAAGTACTGTTGTTATCGAAGAATTTTTAGACGGTATCGAAGCATCAATAATTTGTTTGGTAGACGGAAAAACTATCGTTCCTCTAGAAACTGCTCAAGATTACAAAAAAGCTTACGATGACGATATGGGTCCAAACACTGGTGGTATGGGTACATATTCTCCAAGTTACGTGATGAATGACGAACTTGTAGAGCGTATCGACAGCACTATCTTACAACCTGTAATGCAAGGTTTTATTGACGATGGTTTGAATTACAAAGGTATACTTTTCATAGGTATTATGATTAAAAATAATATCCCAAAAGTGCTAGAGTTTAACGTGCGTTTTGGTGACCCTGAAACTCAAGTTATTTTACCACGTCTAAAAAGTGATATTATCGACGTATTTGGCGCTGTTATCGACGGTAAACTTGCTGACACTAAACTTGAATGGTCAGAAGATAAAACAGTTTGCGTTGTACTTGCCTCTGGTGGTTATCCTGATGCTTACGCAAAAGAAATACCAATTACTATAGAAAATGATGACACTGTAAAAGTATATCACGCTGGCACAAAAACACTTAACGGACAACTTGTAACTAACGGTGGTCGTGTGCTAAATGTTGTGTCTATTAACGAAGATATTGACGTAGCTCGTAAAAATGTTTATAATAATATTGATAAAGTTAATTTTGACGGAAAAATGTTTAGAAAAGACATCGCAATAAAAAAAGTTTAAGGAGAGATTTTTATGTTATCTGACATTCAAATAGCAAATCAAGCGGAAATTCAAGATATCCGAAAAATCGCAGGAAAAATCGGTATCGTTGAGGACGATATGGATTTATATGGTAAATATAAAGCAAAAGTTGACTATAATTTACTAAAAAACGGCAAAAGCCGTGACGGCAAAGTTATTTTAGTA
>JAWXUP010000081.1:0-10038 GCA_044426345.1 Clostridia bacterium
AGTGGTTCGGTAACAACACAAACGAAAACGTATGGTGTTTCAATGACAATTTCTAGTAGTGCCACACCAACTCGGACAGGTTACACCTTTAAAGGTTGGGGAACTTATGCAAGTGACACAAGCGTTAACTACTCGGCAGGTGGATCATACACAAGTAACTCAGCAATTACACTGTATGCCATTTGGGAGTTAAACACCTACACGGTCAGTTATGACGCCAACGGTGGAACTGGTGCTCCGTCAAGTGGAACTAAAACGTATGGCACAACGTATTATCTATCAACAACCGAACCGACACGGACAGATTATGAGTTTATGGGTTGGAGTTTGAGTACAAACTCAATTATTTATGGTTACACCGATAGTGCAACGCTCAGTTACACTAATCTTAATCAAAACCTAGAATTCACAGCAATTTGGGAGTACCGAGCCGATGTCTACCCTGAAATTGTAGAGCCTAATGCAACGTATAACTCAGGAACAGAAATAATTGTCAGCTACAACATTTACAACGATACTTCGACAGACATTAAGCCGAGCAACGCAATCGAAGCAACTCTAACAGTAACAAACACTGATAACAGTGGTTCTTCTTCTGTGATTATGACAGAAACACAAGAAGTGATTATTCCTAGTGGCGAAAGCAATCTTGTGTATTTTAAAGTCACAATCCCAGAAAGCAGTTCCAATATCACATTCAAGTTAGAAGTTGAAACTGGAATGACCGAAAGTTCTACTGATAACAACACAATTATTGATAGCTATAATGTTTATGCAGTTGTAGACAGTCAAACAAGTGATACTACCTTTGAAAGTGCTCCAGTAGGATTTGATGTCCCTAGTTCATACGCTAGTACACCTACTATGGGTCAAACGCTCGATAGCAATACAACGTGGTCAGTTTGGGAATGGGTTAATAACAATTATTCATTGGTGACCTACGGAATAGACTTAGATTTATCGGTAACTATTACAGCTGATGAAGCCTGTGCGACCGAAACTGTGTCAAACGGAATAACAACGATGAAATCAGGATATGGTTTTACGATTGAAGTAGAAAGTGATGTAAGTTCGTATTTGTCATATACAATGCCAGATGAAAGTGCTTATACAATCCTACAAAACGCAAATGTATACTTCCCAGAGTTTGAATATTCATTTACTACTGGAAAATACCGAACACTCGACCTTGTAGGAGATGTGTTTATGTTCGAAGAAAACGAAAACACAATGACAACTGACGGAGTGCAAGACTATCGAAGAACGCACTTCATACCGATTTACTTCCCAGACGGAAACTATACGATAAAAACCTATGCTTACAACCTTTGGACACCCGCAGGAATGATAAATACCACAGAAACTACAACGCAAATTGTAATTAGTGGCGATATCTATGACGATTGGGTAATTACACGATAATTTATAATGCATAATTCATAATGCATAATTAGGAGAACTATGATTACGATTAGAAGTCCAACAGAATAAAAAATATTTATCCATTTCGAGAGTGTGAAAACACTCTCTATTTTTTTACAAACAAAATTAAAATTAAGAAAGATTTAAGAGGAAATTCAATATGAAAAAATTATTTAACAACATCAAAAACACAGTATCAAAAGTAACAGACAAAGCAAAATCAGTTATCCAAGACGAAAAAGGTCTAACACAATCTACAGAAACAATTCTACTTGTTGTATTTGTAGTAGTTCTAATCGGTGCTTTCTTTGCACCAGCGGTCACAGAATGGTTTGCTGATGTAATGTCTAATTTAGCAACCAAAACAGACAACCTGTTCAGCTTTGCACCATAATTATAAAAACAAAGTTCGCTGTGGAGAGTGTGAAACGCACTCTCCCATTTTTATAAATAAAATTAAAATTTAGAAAGATTAAAGAGGAAATTCAATATGAAAAAATTATTTAACAACGTAAAAAACACAGTAGTAAACACACTTGGCAAAGTAGCTGATAAAGCAAAAGGAATTGTAGAAGATGAAAAAGGTCTTACACAATCTACAGAAACTATTTTATTAGTTGTTTTCGTAGTAGTATTAATCGGTGCATTTTTCGCCCCAGCTGTAACCGAATGGTTTGCAGATGTAATGTCTAATTTAGCAACTAAAACAGATAACCTATTTAGCTTCGGCGCATAACAATGTCGAAACAACTTGTGCATTTTTTGCACAAGTTGTCTTGTGGAAACGACCTACCACAACTGAAGATGACAGGTCAGAAAGGATAAAAAATGCATAAAATAAAAAATTTAATTCGTGACAAAGGTGGTGGTGCTAGTGTGCCAGTTGTATTTCCTCTGTTTTTGCTTGTTGTCGCAGGGATTTTATTCGTCACAGTTGACCCAATAGGCACAAGTTTAGTTAGTAAAATTAACTGGGAGTTTGTCAAACTTCTCTCACTTTCGGTGGTTTTGCTCCTTGCCTCAATGCAAGATATCAGAGAGAAAATTGTGGATAACAAATACTGCATAATGATATTTTTAATAGGATTAATTAACGTATCGCTAGACTCAGTCATCGCCTTGGCTGTTTGTGGTGGTACGCTTTTTATTGTAGCATTAATCACAAATCTTGGTGGTGCAGATGTCAAAATCACAGCAGCCACAGCCTTTGCACTCGGCACAGTTCCCACGCTTATTGCCTTGTTAATCGGCTTATCTGTATCAATAATTATGGAAGCGATAATAGCAATTAGAAAAAACAAAAATTTATTAAAACGACATTACCCATTAGTGCCATATATTTCGTTAGGGTGCTTAGTGGTAATTATTTTGAAAGGAATTAATTTACTATGAAAATAATAAAAAACAGAATATTTTTAGCGAGCATTTGTGTGATAATTTCAGCTATCTGTGTTTTTAGTCTTGTTAAAACAGAAGAAGTAGAAACTATCACAGCATACCAATTAACCGAAGATGTTGCCAAGGGTACAGAAATTACAAGCGATATGGTCGAATCAACCGAAATAAGTTCAAATGGAATGAGCGAAGTTATAACTGACGAAACAAAAATTGTAGGCAAATACGCAAGCTATGACTTAATCAGTGGTCAGTTTATTTATGAAAATTCAGTAGCAGACAACCAAAGCGAAGTTCTAGAAGGTATTGAGAAAGTTGCAGACGGACAAATAGCTTATTCCATTTCAATTAGCAGTTTAGCGAGCAGTACCTCTGACAAAATTTTATCAGGCGATATTGTGACAGTTTTTGTTAATCTAAACGGAGAATCGCTCCAACCACTAGAATTAAAATATGTTGAAGTTTTAAGCGCAAGCACATCTGACGGACTTGAAAAAACAGCTACAAGTGAAGAAAGTATATCAACTATTACATTTTTAGTGACCGAAGAACAAGCATTGCTATTGAATCAATATGAATACTCAGCATCAATTCACTTGGCTTTAGTACACCGTGGTGAAGATGACACAAAACAAGCTTATCTAGACGAGCAAGTGACAATTATCGAAGAACTAAAACTAGCTGAAGAACCAGAAGTTGATGAATTTGTAGATGAAGGTGGCGATACATTTGTCTTTGAATAATTACCTAACACTGCTTGAAACTATCCAAAATGTAGTAAATGATAACTACTGGCAGATAAACTCTACCGATAGCACAGAAAAAAGCAAGGAAATTATCCTCAACTTTTACAGATCATATATAAATAGAAAAAACATTAATATAGATGGATTTTCAAAAGATGAACTAGTCGAGAAACTGTATAACGACACCCACGAATATTCTATATTGACCAAACCGTTAAAAGACCCAAAGGTTGAGGGTATACACATAAACTCGTGGGATTGTATTATCTTGCAAATGAGAACTGGCGAATTTGTGTATATAGATGCCTTTGAAAGTCCAAGTCACGCAATAGATATTATGCGCCGATTAATTCAAAGTAAAGGTGGAGTTTTGGACGAAGCAATGCCGATAGCCGAAACCAGTATAGGTTCAGACATTAGAATTACAACGGTTAAATCGCCAATCGTTGATGAAAACATTGAAGTTTCTTGCTATATTCGTAAGCTGTCAAAATCAGTTTTTAGGATAGAGCAATATACTAAAACAGGCTTTGCAGAGCAAAAAGAGATTGAAATGCTCAACACTTTTATGAGGCGTGGAGTTTCACTTTTGGTTGTTGGAAAAGTAAACACAGGTAAAACCACTTTTCTGTCATATTTATTATCAACCTTGCCGAACAATATGAAAATTGTTACTATCGAAAACTCAGCAAGAGAAATGGACTTGGTTAAAAGAGAAAACGGAAAAACCATTAACAATGTTGTGCATATGCTGACAAGGGAAAGTAAAATAGCTGATTTAGATATTAAGCAAGAAGATTTGGTTGTAATTTCTCTAAGGCTTAATCCAGATTATATTAGTATTGCAGAAATGAGAGATTCAGAAGCCAGTGCAGCAGTTGAAGCAAGTCGAAGTGGACACCCAGTTATATCAACCACTCACGCAGGTTCGCCGATTGAGGCGCACAAAAGAATTGCCGATTTATCAAGGAAAGGTAACAATACAGACTACCCAACAGCACTAATCCAAGCACAAGAAGCCTTTCCAGTTGTAGTTTTCCTCCACACCCTAGAAGATAATGTCAGAAGAATAATGGGAATTACCGAATGCCACGTTGACGATGACAACAAAGCGCATTACAACCCACTATGGAAATACGAAATCGAAGAAAACAACGTAGAAAACGGAAACATCTCTATAAAAGGTCAGCATAAACAAATAGGACTACCCTCTGACAGATTAATCGACAAAATGAAAATGTATGGCATTTCAAGGGCAGAAATCCAGAAACTTAAAAATTAATATTTAATCACTTGATTTTCTGTTTTGCTCGTGTATAATGAAATTAAAATAATCTCGAAGTTTAATGAGTTTGAGATTTTGGATGAAATTTATATTAAATTAAGGAGATTGCAAAAATGAAAAATATGTTGATGGGTATATTCCTTCTAATTTTAAGTATTTGGTTTTATATTTTTGGCGTCGTAGATGATGTGCCTCCATTTAATATTTTAGGTGTGTTTTTGCCAATTCTTGCAATAGTTATTTTTCTTATAGGCTATTTTGGTAAAGGCGATAAGACATGATTTACCAAATAAAAAATTGCTAAATTAAATGTTCACACGCTTTATATCAAACAAAATTCAAAACTTACGCAAAATCCACCTAGCAAAACAGAATAAGAAAAAAATGTCTATCAGCAAGGGATAGGCATTTTTTATACCAAAAAATAAAAAACGAAAGGAAACTATATGGAAATATTAATAAGCGTAGCAGTGATATTTTTGTCATTCGCTATATTTTTAGCTTTTGGAGTCAGTATAAAAGATTTTAGAAAGCTAATCGACAACGCACAAGATACAACGAACAAGAGCCTTAAAAACATTGTAAATCAGAAAGAAAATAAATTAATCAAGTTTTTACGAGAAAGCGAGCAAATGCTGAAAGTGACTGGTCAAGGTGGCAAGTTTTCTTTTATGATTATTCTATCAATTTGCTTGATTTTACTAGGAATTAGCACAGCCATTGCCATTGGCAACCTATATTTAATTCCAGTTGCAAGTGTTGCCTTTGGAATTATCCCATTTTTATATATTCGTTTTCAATATATAGAATACAACAAATTTGTGCTAGACGGTTTGTCTGTTGCAATGTCACAAGTCACAACTTCTTATGAAAGAACAGAAAACATTTTGCTATCTTTTAAAGAGAATGTTGACGATGTAAAAGAACCAGTAAAAACAATATTTTTAGAATTCATCAATGAAATTGAGAACATCAACCCCAATTATGAAAAGGCAATTGACAATATGAAGTCTAAAATTGATAACTCAGTATGGGTTGAATGGTGTGAAGCCTTAAAAAGATGTTCTAGAAATAGAACACTAAAATATGTTCTAGCACCGATAGTCACTAAATTATCAAAGGTAAAAGTTGTTACTGGAGAGTTAAAAACAATCCTCTCAAACGCTACTAAAAACTTTTGGATTTTAATGTGCGCAGCTCTTGCGTTACTTTATGTTGGTGTCTACATTCTACCAGACGGATTGATGATTGACATTCCTACAAATTTACGCAATATGTTAATTGCACTAAACGTGAGTGTTTCTGTATTCGCTGGCATAAAAGTTGCTCTAATCAGCAATGAAATAAAATTCGATTTATAAGGAGCAGAAAATGAAAATATTATTAATAATAACCCTGTCAGTCGCTCTTTATACAATTTTAACGATAGTTTTGCGAATACCTAAACTTAACCTAAAACGAGCCAAAGATATGATGAGTGCTTATGAAAAGAAAGGCTTTTTAACCGAATATGTTTCAATTTTCAGTATGAAACTTTCAAAAATCATAAGCCTTACAATAATGAAAAAAGAGCAGATAAAAAAACTGCTGACTTTAGCAAAAAGAAACACGACACCAGAAGAATTCGTAGCTGAAAGCTATGTATATGCATTATTGCCACTGCCTTTGTCAGTGGTTTTATTTTTTGTAAACCCAATGTTCGCTGTGTTTCCACTTATTTTCTCTTTCTATCTATATAGAAGAAGTTATAACACACTTCGTGAAGATGGCGAAAAAAGGCAACGAAACATTGAAAATGAAATTCTTAAATTTACAATGTATATGACAAACTCTTTAAAATCAGAAAGAAATATAATTCGATTAATCGAGCAGTATATCGCAAACTTTGATACACCACTTACAGATGAACTCAAAGTAACTTTAGCTGAGATGAAAACTGGCAATTATGAAAAGTCTCTTGCAAATATGAGCAAACGAAATAACTCAAACGCTGTTAATAGCTTGGTTAATGGTCTTATTTCATCATTACAAGGCAACGATATGACAGTATATTTTGAGAATTTATCCTATGAATTAACCTCCGAATGGGAACAAGTCCTAAAAAGACAAGCGATGGCACAGGAGCCTAAAATATCAAGATTTTCAATGATACTATTCGCTGTGGCAGTTGTGACAATATTTGCTGTGCTAATTACAGGTCTTACTTCTTCCAATATGTTAATGGGGGGATTTTAATGAGAAAAATTTTAAAAGACAAACGTGGAATTTCTCAAATGATAACTTCGTTAGTAGGCTTATTTACAATCACGATTATGCTTGTAATTTCCTTAACATTTATAAGAGTTGCCAATATGCAGTCCGTATTAAACGAATTTGCCAACCAAATGGTGATTAGTGTTTGCGACTATGGAACTACAAGTGGTGATGACATTGACGATAGGTACGAGCAACTTGTCGATAGCTTACAGATTGAGCCAACAATGACATATTCTGCAAGCTACATTTCAGGCACAAAAGTTCAATATGGTGACTTAATCACAGTGACTGCAACCATCAGCGAAACTGTAAATATTTTAGGAATTGAGTTCCCATTTGAGTTCGCATCCACAAAAACTGGTCGCTCCGATTTCTTCTGGAAAATAGGTGCAGAATGGTAAAAATTTTTAAAGATAAACGTGGGAACAGCACCTTGATATATTCAGTAGTTATTTTATTGTTTTTATGTTTAGTCACAATATTTGTTATCGGAAGTAACGAGTTTAGAACGCTGACGCTCAACATTTCAAACACATCAAAAACAGCATTAGAAGAATATATAAATACAGAAACCATAAATGAAATTAATTCACTTAAGAATGGCACGGACTACAATTTTGAGATAGACGAAGATGAGTATAAAACCTACCTTGCCAACGCACTTAATATTGGCGAAGATTTAACAGGTACAACTGGCAATGGCAGAGCTTTTGAAATAACCAATATTTCTATAACCAATAACAATGATTTAGACTTAACTTTAACACTCACCTTGTCAATGCCATTTAAAATAACGGAAAGTTATGTGATAAATTTTGATAAAGAAATTGTCATAACAAGTAAATTAACAAGCACATTTTAGGAGAATTATTATGAAATATAGTGTAAACGTAACCAAAACAAACAATCAAACAATCAAAGCTTATGCTTCTGTTGTCATCGAAAATGCTATTGTAATTAAAGGCATTAAAATTGTAAATGGCAAAAATGGTCTATTCATTAGAATGCCTCAGTACAAAAATCAAAAAGGCGAATACAAAGACTATTGTTTTATTCTAGATAAAGATGAACGCAAAATCTTTGAAGATATTGTCTTTAAAAAATATGAAAGTGGTGATGAAGATGTTTAATTTCAGAAAAGAAAAAGAAACCGAAGAAACCAAAAGTAAGGCTGTAATTTCCATTTGGGGATCACCCTCAAGTGGTAAAACCACCGTGGCAACAAAACTTGCAAAAGCTATATCAGAACACAAAATTAATACAACTTTAGTTCTATGTGATAACGTGACACCAATGCTACCTTGCATAATGCCACCAGACGAGATAAACGGACAAGAAAAGTCCCTTGGAAACTTGCTATCAAAAGTGAATATCACCGAATCAATGGTAAAAGACAACCTTATGTTAGTAAAAGGAAACCCATATTTAAGTGTGCTTTCATACTTAAAAAGTGAGAATGAATACACCTATTCACCGTACACTCAAATTCAAGCCGAAGAATTAATCGACAGCGTAAAGGAACTATCCTCTGTTGTAATTTTCGACTGCACAAGCGCCTTAACACAAAATATATTAAGCACAACAGCAATGCTTAACAGCGATTATGTAATTAACTTAATCACTTGCGATTTGAAAAGCATCAGCTTTTTATCAAGCCAACTATCAATGCTGTACAGTAAAGGATTTGATAAACTTGCTATGTACAGAGTGCTTTCAAAGATAGAAAGCAACAGTAACAAAGAGCAAGTTTCCGTTGCCACAGGTAAAACAGCTTTTGAATTAGAGTATTCAAAAGAGTTAGATGACCAGTTCATTAATGGCAATCTGCTAGAAGATTTGGTGTATAAGAACAGCAGAAACTTCAGAAAAGAAGTAAATAAAATATTGAAAGAAACACTTGAAGTAAACGCTTAAAGCGTAGAAAGGGATTTATATGAAATACGAAAAATTAGAAAAGTTTAAAAGGGTGTCCGTTTGTGTTGTTATAGCTTTGATGATGACGATGTTATTGTCAGTATCTGTGTTCGCAACTGGCGATGTAGCAGGTGCGATTGAGGGTGCTTGGACAGATGCCTCAAGCCAAATTGTAACAGTAGTTAACAACGTAGTGTTCCCCGCTATTGATATGATTTTAGCTATATTTTTGTTTGTCAAATTATCCTGCAATTATTTTGATTATCGCAAACATGGGCAGTTTGAGTTCACTGCTCCAGCCATTTTGTTCGTTTGTTTAATCTTCACTTTAACTGCTCCTTTGTATATTTGGGATATCCTCTCTTTATAATATTTTAATGTTACTTATGCTTAGTAAACTAAAATATTATCGTTATAATTGGCAATAGCTTTATCACAAAACTTAGTATATACTTGCTTTACCAAAACAGAAAAGAAGGTGAAGCAAGTGTCAGAACTCAAAAGTTTATGTGCCAAAATAGACATTAAATTGCACAATAAAATTAGTAGAGAAAAAGAACTAACAGGATACTCCCTCGGAGAGTATTTAGAAGAAATCATCCGAGAATATTATGAGTTTAAGGAGAATGGTGAAATGGATAAAACAAGAACTTTAGCAATCCAAATTAACGAAGATTTATTCTTAAAATTAAAAGAATATCTAAAGGCTAATAACTTAAAGCAAAAAGATTTTTTAACAGAATTGATAGAAAAAGTTATTTCAGAAAATACAGGTGAATAAAATGCAAAAAGCAGATGACTTAATAAAAGACTTATACAATGGTGAAATATATCCCGCTGAAAAACCAATTAAAAAAGATAGCGAATACTATAAATTGCACTTAGAAATCATTAAATTGAAAGAAGATTTATATAAAGAATACCCAGATGAAAAACTTGAAAAAAAGGTTGAAAGACTTACTGAAAAGTTTACGGAGTTACACGGTTTATATAATGATGAAGTTTTTAAAGATGGGTTTA
>JAWXUP010000082.1:0-9985 GCA_044426345.1 Clostridia bacterium
TAATGGTAGAATCGAAGATATGCGTGTTGCAGCTGGTATCTTAAAAGGACAAAAAGTTCACCGTGATGTTAGAACTATCGTAATCCCAGCTACTCAAAAAATCTATATGCAATGCGTTAAAGAAGGTTTAGTTGAAATATTTATCGAAGCAGGAGCTATCGTTTCAACTCCAACTTGCGGACCTTGTCTTGGTGGTTATATGGGTATCCTTGCAGAAGGTGAACGTTCAATTGCTACTACAAACCGTAACTTCGTAGGCCGTATGGGTCACGTTAAATCAGAAGTTTATTTAGCAAGCCCAGCAGTTGCAGCAGCATCAGCTATTAAAGGCGAAATTTGTTCACCAGTAGACTTAGGAATGTAATAAAATAGATTTGATAGGAGAAATTATTATGAATATACATAAATATAAAGATAACGTTGACACAGACGTAATAATCCCAGCTAGATATTTAAATACAACTGATGCAAAAGAACTTGCATCATATTGTATGATAGATATTGACACTGAATTTGCAGGTAGAGTACAAGAAGGCGATATTATGGTTGCTGGTAAAAACTTTGGTTGTGGTTCATCTCGTGAACACGCACCGATTGCTATTAAAGCATCTGGCATTAAATGTGTTATCGCTGAAAGTTTCGCAAGAATTTTCTACAGAAACTCAATTAATATTGGTTTACCTATTATGGAATGTGTTGAAGCAGCTCAAGGGATTGACGCAGGTAACGAAGTTACAGTTGATTTTGCGACAGGAATTATCACTAATGTTACAAAAAATGAAACTTACCAAGCAGTACCGTTCCCAGAATTTATCAATGATATTATAAATGCTGGTGGTTTGCTTAAATCTGTGAAATAGGATTATATGTAGGGCTCCTCCCTCAGTCACTGCGGTGACAGCTCCCTCTAAGAAGGAGCCGAGGAAAAAGCCTCCCTGTCGAGGGAGGTGGCAAAATTTTAATTTTGACGGAGGGAGCTTGCACGTAATAAAATTTACACCGATTAAAATTAAAATCGGACGCATTGGTAAATGAGGGGCGAACACAGTTCGCCCCTACAAAAAACGGTGCATTATAATAAAAACCCAAAACAGGAGGAAAAAATGAATATTAATTTAGCAGTTATAAAAGGCGACGGTATCGGTCCAGAAATCGTTACTGAAGCAATGAAAGCTTTAGATAAAATCGGAGAAATTTACGGTCATACATTTAATTATAATGAAGTATTAGCTGGTGGTTGTGCAATTGATGCGTATGATGAGCCACTTCCACAAAGTACAATTGATGCGTGTAAATCTGCTGATAGCATACTTTTAGGTGCTGTTGGTGGCGCAAAATGGGACAACCGTCCAACTGGTTCTCGTCCGGAAAATGCGTTACTTAATTTACGTAAAGAATTTAACTTGTTCTCAAATTTACGTCCAGCGAATATTTACAAAGCACTTAAAGATTCTTGCCCACTAAAAGACCATATCGTAGGCGAAGGACTTGACATCGTTATCGTTCGTGAACTTACTGGCGACGTTTATTTCGGTGAAAAATACAGAAACGATGAGGGTTCTGGTTTTGACATTATGAACTACAGCATTATGGAAGTTGAACGTATTGCACGTAATGCTTTTGAAATTGCGATGGTTCGTGCGAAAAAACTTTGTTCTGTAGACAAAGCAAACGTGCTTGAAACTTCTCGTGTTTGGCGTGAAACAGTACTTCGTGTAGCAAAAGAATACCCAGAAGTTGAAGTTACTTGTATGTACGTAGACAACTGCGCTATGCAACTTGTGTTAAACCCACGTCAATTTGACGTTATCGTTACAGGTAATCTTTTTGGTGATATTTTATCAGATGAAGCAAGTATGATAACAGGTTCTATTGGTATGTTACCATCTGCAAGCTTAAACGAAAATAATTTTGGTATGTACGAACCAATTCACGGTTCAGCGCCTGATATTGCAGGACAAAATATCGCAAACCCAATTGCTACAGTACTTTCTTGTGCAATGATGTTAAAATATACTTTCGGACTTACAAAAGAGGCACAAAGTATTGAACAAGCTGTGGAAAACTTATTAAACGATGGATTTAGAACAAAAGATATCGCAAAAGCGGGAGAAACTGCACTTGGAACAACTGAAATGGGTGCTAAAATACTAGAATATATTAAATAAATTTTTGCCTGTACGTTTTGTGCAGGCATTTTTTTGTATGTCGTGTTTTATTAATACTCTATTATGGATAATACATACGGTGTAACTTCATCATATCCTACGGTACCGTACGATAATGTGTAGGGGAGACTGGCTGTTTCAAGATTATCTTGGGAAACCAAAATCTAATGTTTTATAATGAGAATTTAACGCTAATGCACACGGTCTTAAAAAACTGTACAAACTAGAACTTCTATTCAAAAAAACCGACCTAGCATAAGCTAAATCGGTCAGTTTGTCGAAAAACTCATATTAAAATAGTCTTTTGGTCAAGATATACAAATTTTTTATTTTGTGCCACTGCGACTTACAGCTAGTGATATCTTTTTTCTCGTCAGTCGCTCGCCGCGTGGCTGATACTTTTGTGCGTACAAAAGTATCCAAAAGACGAAAACACAGCTTGTTTTATCAGCAAGCAGTATCAGTTCGCTACGTAAATAATTTTTCTCTGAAAAATTTTTACTTTGCTAGTGCGTGCATTCGAAATTTATTTTAAGGTTAAGGTAAGTTTTGCTTTTGTGCAATAATTTTTTGCTTACTATTTTTTCGATAGCCTGAACGACCGAGTATAAAACTAAGTCATTAAATGGATCCAACGTCACGTTGGTGTAACCGATTTTAAAATAGATTTAACTTAAAAGATGGTATAAAAGTAACAATCTATTATAAAACTAAGTCATTAAATGGATCCAACGTCACGTTGGTGTAACCGATTTTAAAATAGATTTAACTTAAAAGATGGTATAAAAGTAACAATCTATTATAAAACTAAGTCGTTAAATGTATCCAACGTCACGTTGGTGTAACCGATTTTAAAATAGATTTAACTTAAAAGATGGTATAAAAGTAACAATCTATTATAAAACTAAGTCGTTAAATGGATCCAACGTCACGTTGGTGTACAAATATGAAACTCTCGTGCTATTTTTTGTGATATGGTGTGGATTTGAAAAGTTCCAAGTTTTTTAAGAAAACTATTTACCACTATTATATTTCATTTGAGCTTTGCGAAAAATCATAAAACTATATGCAAAAGTTAAACAAAATATTATCCAAAACCATTCATTATTTGTAACATAATTTAAAATGCTAGTTATCAAAAGCACCATAGCAATTGTGTTCATTCCTTTACAAAATTCTTTTGTATATGCTTTTTTATCTTCATCTTTTACATTTTTATAATGATATGAGTGTATAAGATTTATTTTTTGTTTTTTATATATTAAATATCCTAGTACTAAAAATACAACACTTACAATAATTTCTATTTTTAATCCCGTCATATAAAATCTCATTTATATATTTTAAACATAATCATACTTTAAAAAAATGCATAAAAAAACCGACTTAGCATAAAACTAAATCGGGATTTGGATGCAACGTCACGTTGCTGTCTACCGGCTCTAAAATAGATGTACTTTGGTTTTTTAGGGAGGAGTCGAACTGTTATGAATAATTCTCAATATGCTATTTACAATCCTTAAACGCCATAGCACCATTTACTTCCTGTGAACTCCAACATCCATTCAACACTTCAAAACTACATTCAGTATTAATTCCATTTTTTTCAGCATCATTTTGCCAAATTTTAATTGAATCTAGTATCTCCTCAACAAATAATTTTACATTTACTTGAATTTCTTTCACTCCATTTGTATCCGAAAAATTAAAATGAGAATCCGTGTTAGTAACAATAATTCGACTCACTAAATTTTTGTTGTTCTTTTCCAAATCATTAGAACTTGAATGCAAAAGACTGCACCTAAATTTATACATTGTTGATTCAGGTATAAATAATCCACTATGTTTTTGTTTCGATTTGGGCGTATGAAACTTCTCAATCCATTTACAATATGCTTTGCCATTGCCATATTCTGGGTATTGTTTGTTAGCACAAGCATCAGTTAATGCTAACACGACATAAACAGGACTATATAAATCACCATTACTAATTGCGCTTTCTATTGTTTGTATTATTTTTTGCATTTTTCTTTACAAGATAAATTTATAATTCTATCATGTACCTCCTTCTTTTTTGATATCTTATATGTAATAATTTAACATAAATTCACTAGTTTTTCAATAAACTTAGAAATATTTTTCTTGTGTCATTTTTATAAATAATAATATTATTATTTTTCTTATCATTTAAAACAAATCCTATGTTGCATTCATCTTCATTGTATAATTATCCTAGTAGCACAGCTACAAAAATTATACAGGAGGTTTCTATTATGAAACTAACAAACGACCAAAAGAAAACAATCGCAGCTCGTTACCACAAAGGCGAAACAGCGACTATCATTTTAACCGACTACGATATTTCGCGTAGCACATTTTATCGCATCGTAAATGAATACAAGCCTTTACAGCCTACCTCTCGTGAAATAATAAGCAAAAAGGAACACCTCAATTTATTGCGAACGTTAGAAAAGCAATCTAAAGCATTAGAACTTATCAAACTATCAGGATTTACACCTCATATGACCTTAGAAGAAAAACTAGATTTATATTATAAGTTCGAAGGTCAATACAGCACTAATTTACTTCTTGAAACTTTTAATATATCAAAAGGCACCTACCATAACCTCATTTTGAAAAAGAACGAGCCCACATTTTACAATAAGAAAAAAGCTATGTTAATTCCCCTTATTAAAGAAATTTTTGACGAAAGCGAGCAACGCTTTGGTGCAAATAAAATTTATGGAGTACTAAAAGAACGTGGTATCTCAACTTCTAAAAAATATGTGCTTAAACTTATGAAAGAAATTGGAATTGAGAGCATTGTAACTTCATCGAAAAAAGTATATAAATCGTTACAACCAAAATCTAATGTTTTAAAACGCAAATTTAACCCTAATGCACCTAACGAAGTTTGGGCGAGCGACATCACTTATTTCAAAGTTAACAATTACTATCTCTATACCTGCGTTATTATGGATTTATATTCACGAAAAATCATTGCCTATAATATTTCTCATAATCAAAGCACTAAATTAGTTTCAAAGACTTTCAAACAAGCATATGAACTTCGACAACCTAACACTGGTTTGATTTTTCATAGCGATCGTGGCGCTCAATATACATCATCTTCGTTTAGCGTTTTGCTACACAAGCTAGGTGTCGAACAGTCATTCTCACAAGCTGGTGTACCACACGATAACGCGGTTGTAGAGGCTTTCTTTAAAATATTAAAAGTCGAAGAATTGTATCGCAGATATTACACTTCCGAAAAAGATTTTCATCACAGTGTTGCAAATTTTATGGAATATTATAACAACAAAAGAACTCATAAGCATACTGGTTATAAATCACCAAATACTTATGAGAAAATTTATGAAACAAAAAGGTTCAAATAAGGTCCATTTTTAGTTTTTTAGTCAAATCATAGCATATTTCACTTTTCTTGTGTCATTTCTATTATAGACAACGATATGTCGAAAACCTAGTTCTCATTAGATTTTATGGCATAAAAAAGGAGCTCTAATTCACATAGTTTCAAAAAACTATACAAATCAGAACTCCTATTCAATTTTGCTTTTTAATATTTTCCAACAAGTCGTGAATTTCGTTTCTATCTTTCTCTGCAATATTCTTACCAAATTCAATATCTAAATTAATTTCAGAAAAATCTAGATAAACGAATATGTGTGACATGTCATCAATTTCAACTTTTTTCGTACTCGTTAAATTCCCAACCCACCTAACCTCCATCTCATCATTAAATTTTTCTTTAACCCTCGATCCTACTCCTATTAAATTTATGCCTTTTTGACACTCTTCATTTTCATTTGATTTTATATGTAATATATGACTATTTTGTTTATTATCATAAAAAACATCTAAAATAGATAATTCTAAATAAATATCTACATTTGCATCTGCCGTTTTAGGGATTCCAAAGTGAAAACTTTCAATATTAGAGAATGAATTAACTTTCATTGAGATATTGTATCTCTCTTCTTCGCCTACGCACCCAATTGCTGATTTGTCTTTTTTAAACATTTTTTGTACAGATCTTTCTTTTCCGAAAACTTTATTCTAACGCCTGTTGCCTCATCGGCAAATTCTTCCCACATTTCTTCTTCGTTATCAAGGTATTCGTCCGTTGTAAACGAAGATATAAAAAACCATTTATCAAATTCTCCTACATCCTCACGCTCATATTTGGACTCTCCTATATATTTCTCCATACATTTCAACAGCAACCTCTCATCTCTTAAAATTTTTACTGCCGACTCAGCTTTAGTATAATGATATAATACGTTTCTTGCTTCTGCTTGTCTATGTAATTTTTTTGTTTCTTCTCTCATTTGTCCAAGATACTGCAAATCTCCATTCACTATCATTTTTGTCTCCTTAAACTTTTCACACTACATAAATTTTATTCAAAATAAAATCACCTATCATTCTACTAAACAATACATATTCCTCTGCATTCCTCAATAAGCAACTCAACTTGTTTATCCTTATAATCGTTAAAAGCTAAGAGCTTTTTATTGGTAACTAAAGTTTTATCTAAGGATTTTGATAACCAAAAATCATTAATTCTTCCAGTCCTATTATTTTCAAAAATCGCACTGACCATATCCGATTGTGTAAAGCAATATTTTTCTATTTGATATATAGATACAACCCCAACATGTCGACACAACCAACTAAACTCTTGCGAACTTTCTTCTAAGTTTAATAGTTCAGCTGTTTTACTGTATATATGCCCTAGATTAATATGTGGATCATCTCTAACAACCACAATACCAAAAATGTTATCTTTTTCTATTGCACACTGTTTAGAAAAAGGATTATACAAACGTGGAAATTTATTATTTATATGTAAGTATATCTGCTTACATGCTTTTGCTATTCGCTCAACTTCTTTTTCAAAGACACCATCTTTTAAAATACGTAAATCTCTTTTTGGCGAAAGCATTTTACTATCGAAAAAATAAATTCATTACCTTTACGAGCCATTACATCTAATGTACGTTGTTCGATTTTTTTATCAAAATATTCTTGTTCAGTATAAACCTCATCGAATATCTCACTCTCTAAAATAATATCATAAAGGTACGGTTCTAGCACTTCTTTTCCTATTAATGCAGATAATTCATTATCACATTCCGTCAATCTATACATTAATGATGAAGTTACAGATCTTATTAGCAGATGTGGTAATGGCAAATATAAAGTTTCACCTTCATTAATAAACGGATATGTATATGAAGGTCTTAAGCAATATAAATAATCAGAAATATTGGTTGTTATCTCATTTAATAAACCTATATAATCTTCTCTTTTTATTGATAATACAGAAATCACTGTTGGATATTTATTAAATATAAAATTTAATAGCTCTGGTTCAATAACTACCTGATTTTGTGAAAAACACAACCATAAAAATTGTACAAGAACAAGAAACTCAAAATATTCACACCCAAACTTTTCTCTAAATAACTTAGGCATATCAATTTTATCATTAGCAAATGAAAAGTATGTATTGTATCTATATAATATCCGGAAATTGACGCTTATTTAGCACAGTCGCTTAGTGCGGACAATGTTGTTGTTGCTGCAGGTGTAGAATTTTCAACCACAATGCTCTTTGATGATGATGGAAATGCATATATGGAGAATTTTTCGATTTCAGGGTATAATATGCCATTTAGTCAACTTAGAGATGTTTCAACTTATGGGCATATAAATGCAATGTATGATACAGACGGTGTGTTGCGCCATCATTTATGGTCTGTAGAAGACGAGTATGGACAACCTCTACTGTCTTTTCCATACGAACTTTATAAAAAGTATTGTGATGCGCATGGGATAGAAGCGGATTTTAGTCCAACTTTATCAAAACTTGGGTATTGGTGGATTGATTATAGTTCGGCTTCAGGTGGATTTTACGCTTATTCTGTGGCGGATATTGTTACTGGTCAATATGATGCAACAATGCTAAAAGATTCTATAGTCATTATTGGACCGTATGATGCGTCCTTGTCAGATGAATATATCACTCCGATAGACCATGCGAAAAATATGTACGGTGTAGAATATCTAGCGAATGTTACAAATGCTATGTTGCTAGGTATTTCGAAATATGAAGTTTCAAGTACAGTGCAAAATATCACGTTATTTATCGTAACTTTCGTATGCACTATGATAGTTTTGATGTTTTCTATGAAAATTTCATGGTTGGTGTCTATTGTTTTTGCAGTATTATCGTTGATTTTTAATATAACAGCGTACAATATTTTCGATTATGTTTTTCTTCCGTTGCTGCCTATGGTGGCAATGTTACTTGCTTTTATTGGAAGTGTTATCAATCATTATTTGGTAGCGACAACAGAGCAAAGTCGCATAACAAAAACATTTGGAAGGTATGTTGACCCTAAAATTATGAAGGAATTACTGCTCGAGGACGAGGAAAAGTTAGGCTTAGGTGGTAAAATAGTTGATATTGCAGTGCTGTTTGTAGATATTAGAGGTTTTAATAAGTCTGTTTACACGACCATCACCACCATAATATGCAGCAAACAATGGACTACCATCTAAATCCGACGTGTTAAGTGTCGCTGGACGTAAAATTAAGTCATCTAGTCCATAACTTTCATCGGATAAGTTTACCAAGTTACCCCATGTCATATTTTTTTCGACAATAGAATTCAAGCTATCCCCAACTGCCGATGCACCTGGTGCTACACCATCTTTATTTGACAAGGCAATTTCTAAGCTACCATTACCAGTTATAGTCGTTGATATACCAAAAACTTCTGGTGCTGTAGATATAGTTATCCACGCAAAAGTAGTAGATGTCATAACAGTGACAGCTATAATGAGCATTAATGTCATGGCTGTTAGCTTTTCTTTCATTCTTGGCAACATCGCTTTATACTGTTGTATATTATTTTCCGTTTCACGCATTATCTATTTCCTCCATATTATAATTTTTTTCAAGTGTGCCGTCGCTGTAATTTACAAAGAATACTACTTGAATGTACTCCTCGTAATCTCCACCACTTTTCGAAATAGTCAAACGATATGTTCCTGCGTATGCTTGGTTTCCGTTTGCACTTATTGTGATTGTCTTATCTTCAAAAACTATGCTAGGATATATTTTTTCGGTGAAATCGAGCGTTTCATCTTGCTCTAAATCTATAATGTCTGTGTCTTCTGTTATGTAGTAAGAATTTGTCACGTCTACATCTATATATCCATCATAAGTTAAAAGTTCTAATGTTAAATTTATATCTTCGCTATTCATCTCCAGCTCTATGTTTTCATATGCCGAAGCTATTAAATCTGTCTGACTGTTTATTCTCAACTGCTCTTGCTCGTATAACTTAATGCTGTCTGTACTCTCCTCACCTTGCAAAGCGTAAACTTCTATAGTTCCACCTATGTTTACCCAAGTTAAATCTAATACAATATTTTCACTATTTGTAACTACAATGCTTTTTTCATAAGCTATTGCTATATAACTTTGACCTCCGTCTATCGAATATCTCGTGTAGATTGGGCAAGTATAATCATCTTCATCAAAATAAAATACCGTTTTTTCATCACTTGAGCTAATTTCTATATTTATAGGCTTATTTTTCAAATAATCGACAGAGGATTCTGTTAAAATATTTGAATTTGAGCTCATTTTTTCTATGGTTATATTATTATGCATCACTGTATCAGCGTTTATATCATAATCAGATTCACTTGCAGGATCTTCTGGTTCTTTTTCTTCAGTTTCATCATCTGGCGTGGTTTCTTCGGTTGTTCCATCTGAT
>JAWXUP010000001.1:0-110182 GCA_044426345.1 Clostridia bacterium
AAAAATTAAAAATAGAAATATAATATAAAGGAGATATAATTATGCAATTAAATCTAAGACCAAAAGAAGAATGTATGTTCGACCAAATTTCACTAGGTGAAGTTATGTTAAGACTTGACCCAGGTGAAGGCAGAATTAAAACTGCTAGACAATTCAGAGCTTGGGAAGGCGGCGGCGAATACAACGTTGCTCGTGGTTTAAGACGTTGTTTCGGTTACAAAACTGCTGTTTTAACTGCTTTTGCTGACAATGAAATCGGTCGTCTAGTTGAAGACTTTATCCTTCAAGGTGGCGTTGATACTCAATTCATCAAATGGGTTGACTACGATGGTATCGGCAGAACTGTTCGTAACGGTTTAAACTTCACAGAACGTGGTCACGGTGTTCGTGGTGCTGTTGGTGTTTCTGACAGAGGTAACACTGCTATCAGCCAAATGACTGCTGCTGATTTTGATTTCGATTATATCTTCGGTACTCTAGGTGTTCGTTGGTTACATACTGGTGGTATCTTCGCAGCTCTTTCTGAAAGCACTGCTGAACTTACTATCGCTGCTGTTAAAGCTGCTAAAAAATACGGTACTCTTGTATCTTATGACTTAAACTACCGTCCATCTATGTGGAAAGCTATCGGCGGTTTAGAAAAAGCTCAAGAAGTTAACAAAGAAATCGCTCAATACATCGACGTTATGATCGGTAACGAAGAAGACTTTACTGCTTGTTTAGGTCTTGAAGTTCCTGGTAACGACGAAAACCTTACTGAATTAAACCTTGACGGTTACAAAGTAATGGTTCAAAACGCTGTTAAAACTTTCCCTAACTTCAAAGTAGTTGCTACTACTCTTCGTGAAGTTAAAACTGCTACAATCAATGACTGGGCTGCTATGTGTTATGCTGATGGCGAAATCGTATTCTCTAACAAATACCCAGGTCTTGAAATCCTTGACCGTGTAGGCGGCGGCGATAGCTTCGCTTCTGGTTTAATCTACGGTTTAATCGAAACTGAAGACGCTCAAATCGCTGTTAACTACGGTGCAGCTCACGGTGCTTTAGCTATGACTACTGCTGGTGATACTTCAATGGCTAGCAAAAAAGAAGTAGAAAAATTAATGGGCGGTGCTTCTGCTCGTGTTGACAGATAATTAAAATTTAACGTGAAAGGTGAAAGGCACAAGTCGTTCACCCTTCACTTTTACACAAAATATTATAAAATAGGAGAAAAATTATGACAGTTTTAGAAAAATTAAGCCAAATCGGTTGTATCCCTGTAATCAAACTTGACAATCCAGAACAAGACGCTGCTCCTCTAGCAAAAGCTCTTTGTGAAGGTAAACTTCCAGCTGCTGAAGTAACTTTCCGTGCTGCTGGTGCTGCAAAAGCTATGAAACTTATGAAAGATGCTTGCCCAGAAATGGTAGTAGGTGCTGGTACAGTTCTTACAACTGCTCAAGTTGACGAAGCTTTAGAAGCTGGTGCTGAATTCATCGTATCTCCAGGTTTAAACCCAAAAGTTGTTAAATACTGCCAAGAAAAAGGCGTTGCAATTCTTCCAGGTTGCGTAACTCCAACTGAAATCGAAGCTGCTTTAGAATTAGGTTTAACTACTCTTAAATTCTTCCCAGCTGCTCAATACGGTGGTACAAAAACTATCGACGCTTTATGTGCTCCATACACAATGATTAAATTCATGCCAACTGGTGGTGTTACATTAGCTAATCTTAAAGATACTCTTTCTAACAAAAACATCGTTGCTTGTGGTGGTACTTTTATGGTTGCTGCTAACTTAATCAACGGCGGTAAATGGGATGAAATCAAAGATATGTCTTTACAAGCTGCAGCTATCGTTGCAGAATGCAGATAATTTCATTTTCTCAGTTAATAAAATATTCAAACCACGTACTTTTTTAGGTATGTGGTTTTTTATACACCACTCTCACTATAATTGCTTATTTTTCAACGGAAATTATGTACAAATACACTACTTTACTTTTGATAAAAAATACGTTATAATGTATATATTATCACTAATATTTTCGGAGGAATTTTTATGAAAACTATCAGTACACCAAACGCACCAGCTGCAATCGGACCATATTCTCAAGCAAAAATTGTAAACGGTATGCTTTACGCATCAGGCCAAGTACCACTTTGCCCAAAAACTGGCGAAGTTATCGGCGCTGATATTACAGAACAAACTGTGCAAATAATGAAAAATATCAAAGCAATTTTAGATGAAGCTGGCTGTACAGCAGAAGATGTGTTCAAAACAACTTGTTTCTTAGCTGATATGTCAGATTTCGCTGCATTCAACGCAGTTTACGCTGAATTTTTCACTGGCAAACCAGCTCGTTCTTGCGTTGCAGTTAAAGATTTACCAAAATCTGTGCTTGCAGAAGTAGAAATCATTGCAGTTTGCAAATAATATCAATTTAAATTGAATATTTTCGTAAGGAACGTATTTTATGCGTTCCTTTTTTGCGTTTTGTGATATATAACAAGATAAAAACAATGCAACCCTGTAGGGGCAAACAGTGTTCGTCCGTGCCATACAAAAAAATATCACAAGTAAAAAACACCAGCCACGTAGGGAACGACGCACTCGTCGTTCCTTTTTTGCACAATAAATTTGCATCAATTACATTGAAAACGTGCGTATTGGAATGACGAACAAAAAAGAGGAACGTACCAACATACGTTCCTCAAAATTTTATTATCTTCTGCGACCGCCACCACCGCGACGTCCACCACCACGTGAGCGACCTCCGCCACCTCTTGAGCGACCTCCTCCGCCCGAGCGACCTCCAGGACGTCCTCCTCCACGAGGTCCTCCAGGACGATTTCTACTAGAGCTATTATTTTGCGATTTTGCTCGTTTTACAACATTGCTAAACAAAAATTTATCGCTTTGTGCATTAAGCCTAAAACTATTTGCTATCGTATAACTTCCAGCAGAATCTTGAACTTTAACATTGTTCATTTCCTTTACCAACGAAACAAGATACGCTCCTGCTATTACTGCTGAAATTACGAATGCTATCAATATATTAGCAATATTAATTCCGAAAATTTCAATATTTGCAGTAGATATCATCATAAAAAGGTATAATATTGTCATAGTACCGTATATGCCCAAAATTATTAAATATTTCTTTTTCATAAATACCTCCTACAAAAACAATGAAATTACGGTAAATATTGCTGTGCAAGCTGCGCAAATTCCAGCAAAATATTTCACACCTTTTGCTTTATCTATCGGAAGTCTACCAACAAATTTCCCTGTTTGACCGTTCATCGCATAGGTAAATTTTTCGCCTTTATACTCCGTATTTAAAATCCAAACTGGCAACAAAGCGTAATTAATTTTAGCATCATTTGCCACAATATTTTTATGAGCTGGCGCACAAGATGTATAACCAGTAATAGTTTTTTTCATCTCAGCTATCAAACTTTCGGTAATTCTTTGGTTAATACGAGCTTGATTTTCAGATGGCTCAACGTCATACTTTTCTGCTAAATACCCAGATAAATACGCAGTTTGAAAGTCTACAGCTTTGCTGTAATCATATGGTTCGATTGCCTCCATTAGCGTATCGTCCATCTTTTTAGAACCGTCAGCTGGAACTTTCACAAAACCCATCTCACCGTCACGTAAAACCGCATAGTGACTTGTTTTTGTGTACGAATATCGACTATCACTCCAGTGTCTAATTTTCGTAGCATTGAAATTTATCTTGCCAGCTGCAGTGCAATCATAGAGCCAAAATGGTACGTAAATTCCAGTAAGTTCTTCGATATGATTTTTATCTTTAAAGCAATCTGGTAGCAATTTTTTACCTGTGAAAAACTCAGTAAACTTTGCCATTGCATCATTTTTATCAAGCATAAACGGAATAACCAAGTCAGGTCGAAACGCGCCATCTACCCTATCCAAAATTACAACTGGATTGTCGCAATAAGGACATTTAGTCGCCGCCGTTTCGCTATTTGTCATAATTTCGCCTGCGCAAAATTGACAGATATAACGTCGAACTTGCTCTTTTTCTCCGTCTTTCCAGTCACCACTACCACTATTTTCGTCATATTTTTCCCATTCAGGGTTAACTTCGTCTTGTTTTGCTAAGTTTTCATCATCAGACATAGCATTTACGTCAAATTCAGATTCGCAATAAGGACACTTCATAACTTGGTCTTTACTGTCAAATTCAACCTTGCCAGCACAATTCGGACACTTAAACTCTTGCAAAACTTTTGTGCTATCTATCGTTGACATCGAAAATATCCCCACATTCTGGGCAGAATTTTGGAGGTTTTGTGTTATCCTCTGGAACCCAACCACATTTATCGCACTTATATGTCAAAGGTTTTGCTGGAGAACCACATTCCGTACAGAATTTTCCTGTATTTTGTGTTCCACAACCACAAACCCAACCTTTAGGAGCTGGTGCTTTTGTTCCACAATTTGTGCAGAATTTCCCTGAATTTGGTGCACCACAAACACAAGTCCACCCACCAGATTGTGTCGAAGGAGCCGTATCTTGTGGCATTTGACCCACAGCCATAAAACCTTGTGACTGTGCAGTTTGCTGAGTTTGTTGTTGCCCTTGTTGTTGATTTGCCATCTCAAATAAAGACTGCGTATTCATTCCACCACCAGTCGCTTGATTTGCCATATTCAAACCCGCAAAAGCCATAAACGCGCCAGTTCCTTCATTAGATGCCGCCGCAACCATTGCATCAGCTTGAGCGTCAGTAAGTCTAGCTGCCGCCATTTTCGCATTACCATAAACTGCAGTTTTTTGCAGTTCTTTAATCATTTCTTCGTCTTCTTTACTCGCAACTGCAGAATTTATGCCAAAAGAAACGATTTCAAGCCCACGAATTCCTTTCCATTTACTACTCAAAATTTCGTTCAATGCGTCAGCTATTTCATTAGTATGACCTGCAAGTGCCGAATATCTAACGCCTTTTGCAGAAATTTGAGCAAACGCTGGTTGTAAAGCAGTCAAAAGTTCACTTTTCAGCATACTGTCTATATTGCTACGATCGTAAGTTCCAGTGGTATTTCCACAAACATTTACGTAAAAAAGCATAGGATTTACGATTTTGTACGAGAATTCACCATTACAACGGATAGAAATGTCGATATCAAGGCCTATATTTTGGTCTACAACACGGAAAGGAACCGGATTTACAGTACCATATTTATTGCCCAAAATCTCTTTTAAATTTATGTAATAAACACGTTGATCGTTACCAGTATCTCCACCAAAAGTGAAACGTTTACCTAGAATTTTAAACGTTTCAACTATAGATTCGCCTAAATTTCCACAGAAAATGCTTGGTTCTGATGATTTATCGTATATATAAGCACCAGGTTCCGAACAAATTTCGACTACTTTTCCATTTTCTACGATAATCATACATTGACCATCTGCAACCGAGATAGCTGAACCATTTGAAATAATCTCGTCATTCCCATTGTTAAAAGATTTGTCCGAAGTACGCTTAATACCTTTTACCATCAAAGCATTGGTAGGCATCGCATCGCATATAAAATACTCTTTCCACTGGTCAGATATCACGCCAGTAACCAAATCAACTGCTGATTGAATAAGTCCCATAAAAAAACCTCCTAATTTATCTTTTTAATTAACATTTATAAAATTATCACTCTACCACTCAGCAATACTTCCATCTTCATGGCGCCACACAGGATTTTTCCAATCATGTGGGTTTTTATTTTCCTCTATCACAAGCTCTTTATTCACTTCAACACCTAAACCAGCTTTTTTCGGAAAATCAACAAAACCATCTTTAAATTCAAAATCTTCCTTATTTTTAACGTAATCCAGCACACTTTTACCTACATTATAGTGAATTCCGATGCTTTGCTCTTGAATAAATGCATTATAAGATGTAGCATCAACATTCAAACACGCTGCAAGTGCAATTGGTCCTAACGGACAATGTGGTGCTAAAGCGACATCATACGCCTCAGCCATCGCCGCAATTTTTTTAACTTCAGTAATTCCTCCTGCGTGCGATAAATCAGGCTGAATTATATCAACGCCACCCATTTTAAGCAGACGTTTGAAGTCCCATTTCGAGAAAAGTCGCTCGCCAGTTGCGATAGGAATGTTACAGCTTGCTGCAATTTCTGGGAAATATTCCATATTTTCACACAAAACAGGCTCTTCGATAAACATTGGGTCGAATTCTTCAAGTTTTTTTGCAAGTATTTTTGCCATAGGTTTATGTACACGTCCGTGAAAATCGATTGCTATACCAAAATATTTACCACAACTCTGTCTAATAGCCGCAACTCTCTCTAAAACTGCATCAATTTTTTCAAAACTATCCACAAATTGCAGTTCTTCTGTTCCGTTCATTTTAACAGCTGTAAATCCAGCGTCCATTTTTTCTTTAGCAGCAGCACCTACATCGTCCGGTCTATCGCCACCAATCCAGCTATAAACACGCATTTTGTCGTGACATTTTCCACCCATAAGTTCATAAACTGGTGCACCAAAATATTTGCCTTTGATATCCCACAAAGCTTGGTCAATTCCAGAAATTGCACTCATCAACACTCCGCCGCCGCGATAAAATCCAGCTCTATACAAAGTAGTCCAAATATCCTCGATATTCATAGGATTTGCTCCGATTATATACGATTTCATCTCCTGAACGCAAGCCTCAACAGCACGCGCGTGTCCCTCAAGAACAGGTTCGCCCCAACCAGTTAATCCATTGTCCGTAATAATTTCCACAAAGCACCAACGTGGACGCACTAAATAAGTATTTACCTCGGTAATTTTCATACTGTTTTTAATTCTCGTATTCTACAAACAAGAATTTCCTCCCTTATTTTATATTTGCAGTAATTTTGCTAGAATAAAATTCAAAAGTATATATAAATATATTATAACATTTTTTCACGAATTTGCAAATTGTAAATAGTATTTTTTCACAAAAAATCGACACCACCTAAGTGATGCCGAATATTTATTAATTTCCACACTCAATACTAATTTCATTGAAAATTTTAAGCATTTGTTCAATTTCAAACTGCTCTTTCGCCTCATCTTCAACATCAATGACAA
This sequence comes from Clostridia bacterium, assembly GCA_044426345.1. Taxonomy (GTDB): domain Bacteria; phylum Bacillota; class Clostridia; order Oscillospirales; family Butyricicoccaceae; genus CAYJLC01. The sequence goes on from JAWXUP010000001.1 coordinate 7,101, forward strand.
TTTTTCCTTCGTGCATCATCACCAAGCGATTGCCATATTCTTGTGCATGGCGTAAATTATGCGTCACCATCAACGTTGTAATTCCCTTTTGCTCAACGAGTTTTTGTGTAAGTTGCATAATAGTTTCCGAAGATTTTGGGTCTAGTGCTGCTGTATGCTCGTCTAAAATCAGAAAATCTATGTCTACCATATTCGCTATAATTAACGCAAGTGCTTGACGTTGACCACCCGATAGCAGTCCAACTTTAGCGTCAAGACGATTTTCTAGTCCCATATTACACGTTGAAAGTAATTTTTTATAGTGCTGAATACGGCTCTTGCTTGTCGCAAAACTTAGACCAAATTTTTTACCTTTGTTGTCTGCAAGCGACATATTTTCCAAAATTGTAAGGTCGCCACACGTTCCAAGCTTTGGATCTTGCAAAACCCTACCGATAAATTTTCCACGTTTAAATTCTTGCAGTGAATTTATATTTTTATCTTCAACCAAAATATCACCACTATCTTGCGTAAGCGTTCCACAAATTAAGTTTAAAAGCGTTGATTTACCACTACCGTTTGAGCCTATAATTGACACGAATTGTCCACGTTTTATATCAATATTAAACCCATCAAAAAGCGTGGTTTCATCTATAGTTCCAGCGTTAAAAGATTTGTGCAAATTTTTAATTTTAAGCATTTGAACCTCTCCTAACTTTCAGTGTGAATTTATCTGATGAAACAAGTGCAATTACGAAAATTATTGCCATCAAAAGTTTTAAATATTCTGTTGGTAAACCAAGTGCAAGCGCAATTGTAAGCGATGCTTTGTACAAAATACTACCTATAATAACCATAGTTGTGGCCTTCATAAATTTGCAATTTTTCAGCACGCTAACGCCAATAATAACCGATGCCAGGCCGAAAACTACCATACCAGTTCCCATTGTAGTATCAGCAGACCCACGCGATTGTGCGATGATTGAACCAGATAAAGCTGCAAATCCATTACCAAGTGCAAGACCAATAATTTTGCTAACTCCCGCATCAACACCAAGCATACATACATAGCGTTCGTTATTTCCTGTAGCACGCAAAATAAGTCCTGATTTTGTTTTAAGATACATATCGAAAGCTATTTTTACTGCAACTGCTAAAATCGTACCAACGAAAATAACCTTCAAATTGTAACCAAATATGCTAGATGGTATCAAATTCGCTATGCCTGAGTTAAAAATCGTAGTAGCTCTAAAGAATGATGCTAGCGAGTTACCACCATTAAATTTCAGCAGTATTACTAGGTTTATTGACAGCAATGCCGTGCTCACTAGGATACCACAAAGTAATGGTCTTATATTAAATTTCACGTGTAAAATTCCAGTAATCATTCCAAAAATCGAGCCTACTATAAATGACACCAAAAGCGCGAACCAAGGATTCATTCCATCGATAATCATCACTGCTGTAACGATAGCTCCCAGTGGCATTGTGCCATCTACAGAAAGGTCTGGAAAATCCAAAATGCTGTACGAAATGTATACACCAATCGCTAAAATTGCGTATATTATCCCCTCTTCAAGGGTTACTTTTAGTAAATTTAATATAATTTCCATTGAGTTCTCCTAATTTTACTCGGTTACAGAGGCAAGCATTGTTGCATCTGCATATGCATCTGGAATTTCAAATCCGAAACTTTCCATTACTTCTGTGTTGATAAAAGGTGTTGCATCGTCGATAACTGTCACTGCGTAATTTGAAATATCAGCACCATTTACAACATCAATAGCAATTCCAGCCGCCGCTACACCAACTTGAACGTAGTCTATACCTTCAGATGCAATACAGCCATTTTCAACTTGTTCTTCTTCAGAGCCATATACTGGAATGCCAGCTGCGTTTGCTATTTCAATCACAGTAGCCAGGTTATTTACAACATTATTATCAGCTAAGTTGTTAATTGCATCAACTTTTGATGCCAAATCAGCCGCTGCTTGTGGGATATCTGCAGCAGATTGAATGCCTACATCAACAATTTCAATACCATGAGTAACTGCTACTTCTTTAATTCTAGCGATATCAGATACTGAATTTGCTTCGCTAGTTGTGTATAAAACGCCTAATTTTTCTAGGTCTGGTTGAACTGCCATAATTAGTTCAAGTTGTTTTTCAAGATTTATAACGCTCGAAGAACCGGTAGCGTGCCCACCTGGAACCTCAACAGAATCTACTAAACCAGCTGCAACTGGGTCTGAAATTGCAACAAAAACTACTGGTGTTTCAGTTTCCATACCAGCTGAGTACGCTGAAATAGCTGGTGATGTTGCAATTGGAAGAATTATATCAACTCCACCCGAAACCATAGTTTTTGCGATAGTATCACAAGTTGCTTGGTCGAAATTTCCGTTTTGGAAGTCGATTTCATACTCAAAACCAGCCTCTTCTAGACCTTCTAAAATACCTGTGTAGCAATTGTCTAAACTTGGGTGGCTACCAAATTGGATTACGCCGATTTTAACAACATCGTCTGATGTCGATTCTTGTGTGCTACAGCCTGTAAAACTTGCTAAAAGTAATGATGTCATAACTGTTAGTGATAATATTTTTGATATTCTTTTCATAATAATTTCTCCTCATAAATGTGTATTAATTTAATTTTTTGTTATTTTTCAGCACTTTTACAAGTTTCGCCATCGTCTAAATTTCATAATATTTCTCCTTAAAAATGGGTATAAAAAAACTCCTATCCTATAAACATAGGACAAGAGAAACTCCTGCGGTACCACCTAATTTCGTCTTAAAAAGACGCACTCTGCCATATACAAACATATATGCTCCCTTGTAACGTAAGGAAAACGTTTGGCATACTTGAATTTCAGCCAACCCTCATGAGTCCATTCACAAAACATTTTATATTGCTTTTCACCAAACAGCAACTCTCTGAAATAAAACACGAATTGTTACTTACTCTCAATCATCGGTTTTCTATATACACGTATTTTAGCATAGATTTTTTAATCTGTCAACACTTTTATTTTGAAATTTTTCGAATTATTCCTTCGCTCGCCTCACGCGCCAAATCATAAACTCTGTCAAAATTACCGTAATAATACGGATCTGGCACGTCAGCACCGTGATTTTCAACGCAAAAATCGGTTAATTTATAAATTTTAGTGCTAGGATTTAATTCTTTAAGGTCATATACGTTGCTTTCATCCATCGCGATGATATAATCAAACTCCGAAAAATCTGATGTTTTTATTTTACGCGAAACAATTCCTTGCCACGAAATTCCGTGTTTTTCGAGCTCTCGACGAGTACCATAATGTGGAATGTCTCCGTTATGATACCCAGAAGTTCCGCACGAATCGACTAAAATATCAATATTTTGCTTTTCTGCCATATCTCGCAAAACTGCCTCGGCCATCGTACTTCTACACAGTATCGTGAACATATAGCAAAAAATCTTTTCCTGCTATTATCGCACCAGCCACTAAATCAAGCTCAATTACAATATCTTTATTTTCTAATACAGTGATTTTTCTTGTATGTTCAATCAGAAAGTCTACTTTGCTTTCCTCAAAGTTAAGTGCACTTACATACTCATCTATTTCATTATCAATATTATTAATAGTAGCCTCTACAGCCTTTAAATCCTCGTTTTCTTCTACAGGCTTTAGGAGGCTTTCCTTTTCCTCAATCTGGCTTTCTAAGGTTACACACTTCTCTTTATAAATCTCTTTAGATATAAGCTCTTCTAGGTAGGCATCTAACAACTTAACACGCTGTGCCTCTAGTTTATCTAAATCATTTTTAATTTGATCCATCATAGAGCTGTCGCTAAGAGTAGCTTTAAGCTGGTTAAGCCATTGTAGTATTTCTTTTTTTACAGCTTTTTTATTTACCACTAAATTATTTGTAATTCTCTTGTATATGTTGCGAACGGTAACAGTTGTTATAGTAGTACCATTACAAATTACATCGCCTTTAGCAAATTTTGAAGAGCAAGCCCAGTGATAGTAAACTTTCTTTTCTCCGTTTTTATTTTTATGAGAACTTTCACGCCTCCAGAGCTTTTGACCACAACACCCACAGATTATCTTACCACTAAGAGGATCAGAGCCTACATATACGCCTCTAGCTTTACCAGTACCATAAAATTCAGTTTTATATTTAAGCCTACTCTGTACTTTATCAAATACTTCACTAGATACATACGCTAGTTCTGGAGCCTCTATTCTTACCCATTCTTCCTCTGGACGTTTTACAATTTTCTTTAAATCAAAATCGTGATGATGTTTGCCTAATACTATTATACCCTTAGCTTTCTCATTTTTCAACACTCTTGATATACTTTCTGTTGTAAAAGGTCTACCTACAGAATTTCTATAACCTTTATTATTTATTTCATCTCTTACTTTTCTAATACTATCATATTTTAGATATAGATCAAAGATTAGCTTACCTAATTTAGCCTCCTCTTCATCTTTAGCCCATTTCCCATCTATAATTTTGAATGCCAAAGATTTACCATTACCCATAGCGGATACCCCCTCACCTTTGAGTGCTCTTTCAATACGTCTTTTATTGGCATTATTCAGTTTTTTAGAAAGGTTTCTACTGTATTCCTCTGCTATAATCGCTTTAATGCCTGTAATAAGAGCATCATCTGCTGGTGTAAAAAACTTGTTATCCAGATATAGAAATAGTTTTTTACCGCTTTTGACTAAGTGATCCACAAAAACATACCAGTCTTTAGTGTTTCGCTGTAATCTATCTTGATCCTTAACTACTATAAGATCAAACTCATCAAGTTCCATATCGAATAAAAGCCTTTGATACTCATTTCTACGCTTAGTAGTAGTACCACTTTTGCCCTCATCAATATATCCATCTACTAACTTCCAACCTTTAGAAATTATAATATCCTTATTCTCCTGCACTTGCTTTTCTAGGGCGTTGAGTTGTCTTTCTTCCTCAGTAGAAACTCTAGCATAAAACACTGCTCTTTCCTGTGCCATCCTTAAACCTCCTTTATGTTCCTATACCTCTCTTTTGAGGCTTATATATCATAATCATAAAATAGATTTATTTTTAGATACCACCTATATAAAAAAATAAGTCCCAATTAAAGATAACGAGACCTGAAGTTAAATTAGCTTTCGCTAATGTATAATATACAAAAGACCGCCATATCAGCCTTTTGCAGGTAGTATGGCGGTCTTTGTAACTAATGTTGGTATATTATTGCTCAGATGTAACTCTTTTTAATTCAGTTTGTAACTTAATTATTATTGTGTCTTTCTCTCTTAGCTTTTCTTTTAGTCTCTGATTTTCAATTTGAGCTGCTGTATTATTATCTATACTACATGTTACTCTATCGATTGCGTTAACTAACATTAAGCTTCTATTTCCTGAGTTTCTTGTGTTCGTTAGTATTACACCAAGCGCAATTACAACCAAGCCACCTGCATACCCAAAAATTGCTGTTGCACCAACTGCTGCTATTATAAATACTATTATGGTTATTATTCCCATGTCTTATTATCTCCTTTCTAATTTAATATAACCACTATATTCCCATGTCTATTTTGAGGTATAAAAATAGACACCCCAGAAATCGGGGTGTCTACGCAGAAATATACAGTTTTAATGAATATTATACACGTTTTTCATTAAGCCCCTTTATCTTTAATTGGGACAAAAATAAAAGCTAAGGGTTTTACTCCTCAGCCTTTTGCTCGTTTAACTCTGATTTCATTATATCCATAACCGCCCTGTGAGCCTCATATAGTCCCTCTAACGCCTCTTTAAGCTCTTGTGGCATATCTACACCATAATTATCTAAAGCGTGTCCTGTACGCCTGTGGCTGTGCAATAAAACGCCATACAAATCATTGCAGTATGAGCTTTCAGTAAATTTATTTTTCATTTGATAGCACCTCTTTCAAAAGTCTTTTTGTGTTTACATTTTTCCATAGGCTTTTCTTTTCCAGCCTCTTCTAAATAAATCAAACAATATTTAGGATCTCCTGTATCGAACATACACCCACTACAAGATACCTCTTTATCGTTAAACCACCCTTTAGTATCTGGCTTACCATATTTTTTTATTAAATTGCTTATCCCCATAAACTAAGCCTCCTTGAACAATATAATAACATTATACCTCATTTTTTAGGTATAAAAAAGAGGGGAGATCATAATTCTTAATAAAATAAGTTATGATCTCCCTTTAATTGGAGGTAATCATTTCAAAATGATTATATATAAATCCCCAGCGTTATACTGGTTATTTGATAAAGCCCCTCGTAAGTTGCTTATATCCTCTAATATACTCTAGGTTTTTCAGCCTTTGTTAGACGTATCCTATGAGCTAATAGACACTCTACCCATTTATAGGCATCCTGTACCGCTTGTGTAGCCTCTGTAGTATACCTGCCACTTTGTATTTGATTTTCAAGCTCTTTTACTGTTTGTATAAGCTTGTTGTATGTTTTCCTGCTAATAATATATGAGGTGCAATTTGTTTTATACTCCTGCCTCCATATCCAAATATAACGTGAAATACTATGCACAATTTTCATATTAAGCAAAGTGTTTTCGTCATTACTAGCCCCTGCTATAAGTCTTTGTTCAAATATATCCCAAAGTTTTTCCTCTTTAGATTTATACTGCATTTTACTCTTCCTTATTTGATAATAATTTAGCTACATTATCTAATCTTGCTTTATCTGCCTTAGAGAGCCTAACGGAGGTTTCCTCAATAGCTACTGGATCTCCTTTATCTTTGCTTAATCGTATTTGTTCTGCATATATAGAGGCTCTAAGGGCGTTTGTCATTGCATTACCTACAGTAGGAGTTAATTCTCCTCTTTTGATTTTTTGAGAGATAACAACTAACTCATCTCTCAATTTTTCTAAAGTAACTATAGGATCCTCTTTTTTCCTTTTCTGCATCTTATGAGCTCCTCACCTCCAGAAAGAGGGTATAGGGGTTACTATAGACACCCTTTCTCACTCTTTAAATTTTCTAATTAAGATTACTGTTTATCTTACAATCTTGTTATTTTTCCTGTTGTAACTCCTCAATCTTTTTATCTAATAGCACTCTAAGCTCCTCTGGTAGTTCTATAATAGTTCTGATATTTACTGGGTAATCTCCTGTAAGAAATAAATCCAGTTTAATAATTCTTTCCAGATCTGACACTGTTTTAATTTTGATTTTTCCATTTTCTATATCTGTAGCCACTTTATCCATTAGAGTATTGATGAAAAATTGATACCTCATTTGAGGAGTTAATGCCTCACAACACTCTATATCTCTTTGAGCTACTTTATCAGCCCATTTATGTTTACTGCTCCAACATCTTACTGTACCTTTAGGAACACTCATTTTCTCCGCTACTTGTCTTAATGTTCTATCTTTACCCAAACTGCAATAATACTCAAAAGCATCTATATGAGTTATAGCTAATATGGTTTTTTTCCCCATTTCTATATACCTCCGTTCTATTATCTGTACGCCTTATCGCTCATTCTAAGTAGAGAGTAAAACTCACGATCATCTTCACGCCTTTTTCTTGCCTCTAGTGTTGATTTTTCTTTTGCCTCTGCCTGTTCTATCTGTTTAGCCTCAAACTGCTCATATCTCTGCTTTAGCTCTGCTGGATCTAATTCCTCTGCTATGAGATAAGAGCTCTCTGTACGCTTTGCATAAGCCCTAAGAAGATATAACTCCACTTCATTCTTAGGTGTATAGGTGCTATCTGCATCAAAGGTAACAAACACGCTATTTTCTGGGTTTTCATTATCTTTCATAAGGCATATATGTAGATACGGTTTGCAACTATTGAAGATTATTTTTTTCGTACACATACTTATTAAACTCCTCACACGCTAAAATTATGAAAAGTTAGGTTTATTCTTTGAGTGCATCTTTAGTCATATTTTCCAATTCAGCCTCTGATACCGAGGGATGGATAGACTTTAACTCCGCCTTTACCTTTTCTTTGTACTGTTTCATACCATTTACGCTTTTAGGGTTATTTGTAGTAGAACTTTTTCGTTTTTGCTCCGCTCTAAGATAGGGGAGAATAGAAGTAGTAGCTTTAGGTTTATTTCTAATACCACTTTGAACATCCTTTGCACTAATCATTATTAACGCCCCTCCTCAATAAACCCAACTAAATCAACTAGAGAGCCTCTTACTTCCATTCTTTTAGCATTTTGGACTTCTTCCTCAACAAGTGCTCTGTTAGCGTTGATATAATATTTAATTCTAGCCTCATAAATGAGTAAAAGCTCGTTAGCTTTATATCGTTTGAGCTTAATTTCATTCATAGGAATAATAATAAGATCTTTCTCCAGCGTATCTACCGCCTCTTGATACTCAGCATTTAGTTTATCTAGTACTGCCCATTTTCCAGCATTAGATTTTCTTTTATTCTCATATTCTGTGGTAAGCTCATCTACTTTAACTTGCACTACAGACACATCAAACTCATCTAGTTCCTTTTCACAATCAGTTACAATAGCTTTGTGTTTTTTATACTCACTAAAAACAGAGGCAATAGGCATATCAATAGATTTATCAATTTCCGCCTGTCTTTCATCATAAGTAAGCGTACCAGTAGTTTGGATCCCAATCATTAGTTTAGCAAGTGGCTCTGCTTTTTCCCAATCACCAGCCTTTTGTGCTTTTTGTGCATCTGCGTATAGCTCTTTATACTCTTTTGATAATTTAAAATCTGGAGTATATGTTTTTTGGCGATTAGGGTTATTTAAAATAGCCTCATTAACTAACTGTACCATCTCACCTTTTGTTGGAATATGCTGTTCTTGTGAGGTTAAAACCTCTAGATCTTGTTTTCCGTCATACTCATCGGTAGCGTACTCAACAGTAAATCCCTCTGCTACACGTTTCTCAATCCATTTTTCTTTTGTAAAACCTTTTGTAATATTCATATTATTTACCTCTCAATCTTTTTTCTCTAAAATTATAAATTTCTGTTACGTCAATCATAACTAACCTATTTTTCTCTCTGTGGTGTACGTTAAGTTTACCGCTAGAGAGATATTTTTCTATCATTCTCTTTGATACCCCCAATAATTTACCAGCATCTTCTTTTGTTACACACATCTCACTCATATTTACTACCTCCACAAATAAAAAAACAGGATCATTACAGTAACACCCTTAAAATCCTGTGTGTGTCCTGTTTTGATCCTGTTTATATCCTTTATTAGTTCGTGACTTTTCCTGTTTTAGTTCGTATTTATTATATCATTATTTCGCTAAAAAGTCAAGAAAACCACTATATACAGTATTCATTACATTACATACTGTATATATGTAGTATTGGTGAGGTGAGCTTAGTTATAGTTAAGTTCAACTGATAAAGCCCGTAAAAAATATTTTAAAAATATATAAAAAATAAAAAAATTGCTAAAAATACACACCTTAAGTCAACTTTAACTCGATTTTAAGGTTTTAATTTTTATAGAAATTAAAATATTTCCACTAAATATTACTTTTTTGTATTATTTAGTGATAATTCCTATTTACAATGATGAAATAGTTGTTATAATTTAAAACATTTAATACTTTTTAATTAAAACTCGTTTTTAGGAAATTAGGCATAGTTCTCCTAACAAAAGGAGAAAATCTACACCTAAAGAGCCTCGTTTTTGAGGTTTCTTAGTTCCCTACATAGTCCTAGTATTTCAACTAAGGATACTACAGTCTCTCCATAATAGGCGAGTTACGCATCTTTGTCCACGTTTTAACGGTAGCAATCTCTATCAAAGACTTCCTAGCCCAACTTCTTTAGTTTTATATCGGTTTTTAAGTTGTATAAAGTCCGATTTAGGAGGAGACAGAGTAGGGATCTCTTTTTTCTCCCCCTGTAGATTTATTATTTAAGCTCTACAACACTACGATTATTTATAGAGGTTACGCTGTCCTCTTTATCACTATTTAATTGTAAAAAAAGCGGTTAAGGCAAGCATTACACTAACCTTAACCGCTTTTTAAAATTAAAGAAATAGTTTAAAAAGGAAATAATATTTCTATTAAAACAAGCGATTTTCATTGACTTCCGATTACCTTTATGTTAAAATAATATTCAGTAAATCAGTTGCCTTTGGTGGTATTTTGGTAATTGCTGTACCATAAATATTCCTTACAGTGTAACTAGCACTGATAAGAACTGATCCAGCACTCCGTAAGGGGTGCTTTTTCTATATATATAATAATCTCTCTTTTAAAAAAAGTCAATATCCACCCCCTATATAATGCAGTACGCTTGACAATCGATAAAGCCCCATTTTGAGCGGTTTTTATACTTAATAAAAAAATTTTCAACTAAGTATTGAGGGAGAAATTAAATGCCAAAATTACTTTAAATTCTGTTTTTACTCTATGTTATATAACTTGTTGCTTACCTTAATCACAATTTAAAAAGATTTTTAGATAAAAATAACAAGACAAAATAAAAGAGCCTACCTACATATCAGTAGATAAGCTCCCTATATTACATATTTGATAATAAAAATTTACTCCACGCTATAGCATCATCTTCTCCATACATTTTATGGATACATTTTTCATAAGGGATCCTGCTAAGGTTTATATCTCCCTCTGTAGTAAGCCCTCTACGCTCATACCTACGCTCTATATTTTGTAGATGATGTCTAAACTGGTGGAGGAAAGGCTCTAGCTCTGGCTCCGTTAAATAGATCTCCTGTGTAGCTGGTACATAATTACTATCCCTTACCCATACTGTAAGTACAGGGATAGATACCATATACAAATCAGATAGGGTAGTGTTAAGCTCTCTGATAGTCTCCAGAGCCTCTATAGGATTATCTGGTAGTACAAACCCCTTAACAGGCTCTAGGGCTTTACAGGCTTTAAATAGTGCCTTATATAGGCTTACTCTTTCAGCTATTAGCATTAGTATTCACCCACCTTAAATACTAACTTGTCCGCCCTCATAAAGGGCATAAGCTGTTTGTATGCGTTTAACGTGGTAACTTATAGTAGCTGGAGTACATTCCAATAATCTAGCTATATCGCTTTTACTAAGCCCCTCAAATAGGAGTTCAGCTACTTTTCTAGTAGTATCTGCAAGTGTACTAAAAAAAGATCCTATATAGATGTTAGAGTAATCATCTGTGCTATAGCTTTCTTTATTAATGCTGTCTAACTCCTCATAACTAAGGGACTTTTCTCCGTTACCTCGTTTCATTCTATAAGCCTCATTATAGAGGCGGTTGTATCTTTGCTTAAGAAAACCTTTTAAAGCGGTGGTAAAAGCAAAACCTCTATTTTTATCATAATGCTTAGTTGCCTCCCAAAGGGCTATATACCCAATTTCCATAAGATCCTCTAAATCGTGTGCTGGAATTGAGTATGTAGTAGCTACATTATAGATAATACCTCTATTTTTTGTCATAAGCTCTTTAAGATATTCCTCTTTTTGTGTTGTTTGAAAAAACTCTACTAACTCCTCATTAGTATAACTATGTAATTCAACTGTAAATGTCCTGTAATTTTCCTGCATATCCTTTACCTCCTGTTTGAGTTATATGTGCTCTATATACTCTATTATATATAGGTGCTCTGTATATGTCAAGGCTTTTCCTCATATTTGAGTTAAAATATTTGAATTATTTTATTATTATGATATAATAGAGAGTAATAATTATAAGGAGCAGTAGATAAATGGCTGGTAAATATACAGAGGCACAAAAGAAAGCAACAGTAAAATGGCAAGATGAAAAGACAGATTTAATTCGTATTAGAGTTCCTAAAGGCAAGAAAGAAGAATATCAATCTTTAGCTGTAAAATCTGGAGCTAAGAGTTTAACTGCATATATCATTTCTTTACTAGAGGAAAAATCAAAGGAGGAGCACTGAGCTCCTCCTAATTTTGTATTTTTTTAGCTTTTATTTTCTCTCGTTACCTTAAATCTATCTCGTATTTCACTTAATACCAATACTGCCAGTAAAGTCATACTTACATAATCTACCCAACTGTTGGCGTGCTCATCTACCTCTTGTGGCATAGCTGTAGTGTATGATAGGGTAGTAGGAGTAGGCATAATCTCCGCCTCTTTAGGGCTTTCTGGAGCTATGTAAGAGCTTATAGATATACTTACTTCTCCATCTGAATAATTGTAAGATACATTTACTCCCTCCGCATCAATATGGATATTCTGATTTGCATTTTGGCTAACCTCTACAGGCTCTTGTGTAGCTGTTTGATACTCATTACTTTGTGGAATAGTAACATCTACCACAACAGGCTGTAAGTATTCTCCCAAATAACTCTGCTTTTCCTCTGTTGAATAGTTATTATAAGTAATAGTGTGATTGTTATATTCTTCGTTTGTGCTCTCATTTATACTAGAGCTATTGTCTGTATTATTAGTTGTTGAGGAGTTATCATCTATACTAGAGTTTTTGCTAGTGTCTGTAACTGCATAGCTACAATCATTAGATACACTGGTGTCATTCACAGTATTGTTTGTAATATTATTAAAACTATCGTCTGTAGCACTATCAGTAGTTGATGTATCAACAATATCGTCCTGTTCGTCTTGTTCGTCTTGTTCATCTTGTTCGTCCTGTTCGTCCTGTTCGTCTTGTTCGTCCTGTTCGTCTTGCTCTTGTGGATCCTCTGGAGCATTTTGTTCTTCTGGAATATCTTGTTCTTCTGGAATATCTTGATCCGTTGATGGTATTAAAGGCTCCGTATTGGTTGCAAGAAACTTAAGATAGGCTATAGAGCCTCCCTCAGAAGTTTCAACTTCCTGCTCCCAACCTGCAAAATAGAGCCCATAATAAGACAAATAATTATTATATTCTTCATCTGTAGTAGTATTGCTATAATCCCCCTCGTTAGCAATATCTGAGCCATAAATCCCTCTAACTTCATTCTTCCATATCAAGGAATTACTTATTAGCATATTAGCATTATTATATACTCCTCCACCCATTTTCGCACTATTTCCGTCTATCTCTGTATTAGTGATAGTCATAGTGCCAGCGTTGTATATCGCTCCACCTGCTTCCTCTGCCCAACATCCATCAATGCTACAATTTGATACAGTTGTAATACCCTCGTTAAATATAGCTCCGCCAAAATCCGCACAGCCATTTGAAAACTTACAATAAGAGAATGTTACTTCACCATTATTATCTACATTTACAATTCCACCATTACCCTCCTCATTGAAACAATCCTCAAATGTGCAATATTGAAACAAAGCATTATTACTAACTGTTATAAATGGTTCCGTCCCTCCTACCGCATTTTCTCCACTACGATTACCATCAAAATATAATTTTGAGAGAGTTGCTTGTTGATTTTCTCCATAATCTCCAGAAATAATAATCTTAGCATCTGCCTCCATACGTTTTATTACAATATACCTATTTCCTGCATCTATACTCACTATAGCAGGGATGGTTATTTCACCTTTAATTCCTATTATATCTCCACTTTCTGCATTTGCTATAGCGGTGTATAGTGCACTATAATGTTCTACAATAATAGTAGGATCTCCAGTTTCTGCACTAACGCTTACCAGATTGTTGAATATTAACACCAACACTATCACCCATATTAACCCTGTTCTTAATTTCTTACTTTGTTTCATAATCTTTTTTCCTCCTGTATTTTAATTTTGCATTATCTGCACTTTTAATTATACTATAAAACACAAAAAGGGATAGATCTGCAACAATCTATCCCTTTAAGCATCAAATTATTAAATTATTTTTAAGGTATTCAATAAAGGCATTACACCCAGTTACTGCATCGTTATAGGTAGCATCAAAATCTCCTGTGTACCAAGGATCGGCTATATCTCTATTAGATCCAGCAAATGCAAGGAGCTTATATAGCTTTTTGTCTGGATCTCCTTTTAACATTTTACTAAGATTTCTCATATTAGCCTCATCCATGCCAATAATATAATCAGCCTCGTTATAATCTTTCATAGTAATTTGTGTAGCTCTATGAGGGATTACAGGTATTCCTACATCTTGCATTTTTCTAACAGTTCCTCTATGAGGAGGATTTCCTATTTCCTCTGTACTGGTGGCTCTGGATGAGATACTAAACATACTCTCTAAGCCCTTTTTGTTTATCATATCCTGTAGAACAAACTGGCTCATAGTACTCCTACAAATATTTCCGTGACAACACATTAATACTCTTAACATTACTTAGATCCTCCATTTATGCTACTATTTTCAAATATACTTTACCTTTATTTTCTGTCATTTGTTCACATAAAGGCAGATATTTCCTAGGCACACGAACAAAATTTTAGTCATAAAAAACCTCTATCTAAACTTAATTACACCGTCTACAACGTCATCGATAATCGCAAGCGATTCAAGTCTAATGCCTCTTGAACGAATTTCATCGCCGCCTTTTTGAAATCCTTTTTCTATGATTATCGAACAACCAATAAGCTCTGCATCTGACTGCTCAATAATTTCCATAAGACCCAAAAGTGCTTGCCCATTTGCAAGAAAATCATCAATTACTAACACTTTATCGCCTGAATTCAAGAATTTTTTTGCAACTTGCACGTCAAAAACCGTACCTTTTGTGAAAGATTCTACTTTTGCTTGCAAAATTTCACCATCAAGATTTTTTGACTTAGTTTTTTTCGCAAAAACTACTGGGCAACAATCGAAATGTTGTGCAACAATAGTCGCGATACCTATACCTGATGCCTCGATAGTCAAAATTTTATTAACTTCGCAGTCCGAAAACTTTCTTTTAAGTTCTCGTCCGATTTCATTGAACAAACTCACGTCCATTTGGTGATTTAAAAAACTATCAACTTTCACGATATTTCCGTCTTTTACCACTCCATCTTTCAAAATTCTATCTTTAAGTAATTGCATCGAAATTCTCCTTAAATTCTTGTCCCAATTAAACCTAATATATCTCAAATATGTATGTAATTCGTACCCTACAAGATATAAAAGCCCTTTTATCTTCAATTGAGATAAATTCTTATAATTAAATTATTTTAACACAATTCGACAAATTTTTCAAGCGAAATTATGTTTTTTTACAATTTATGAATAATTTATTTTCATTTCACCGATAATAGTTTTGGGTGATTTTATGATAATATCTTTAGTTAGAGCGATAATTTTGTACTTTTTTGTTATTTTCTCGCTACGTTTGATGGGAAAACGTCAAATTGGCGAACTTCAACCTTCTGAATTAGTTGTTACTTTTTTGGTTTCCGAGCTGGCTACCCTACCGATGCAAGACTCTGATATTCCGATAATTTTGAGCGTTGTACCGATAATAACCTTGGTATTTTTAGAGCATTTAACCTCTTTTTTGTGCATAAAAAGTGTGCGATTACGCAGATTTTTAAACGGAAATCCGTGCATAGTTATCAAAGATGGTCAAATTGACATCAAAACTCTACGTTCACTCCGAATGAGCGTAGACGAAATTTTAGAGGAACTACGTATAAATAACATCACGGAAATTAACAATGTAAAATATGCTATTATCGAAACAAATGGGCAATTA
The DNA here is from genome assembly GCA_044426345.1 of Clostridia bacterium. GTDB lineage: Bacteria > Bacillota > Clostridia > Oscillospirales > Butyricicoccaceae > CAYJLC01. Next base: position 22,658 of record JAWXUP010000001.1, read on the forward strand.
AGTTACGTTTTGTATCCTGAGGCTCGCAACGTTACCGCCGGCGAATTAAATTTAACTCCAAAAGCTACCAGTTTGCCTTTTATTATAGTAAATGATGGATTTGTAATTAAAAAAAGCTTAGATGAACTAGATAAAAGTTATGATTGGTTGCAAAATTATCTAAAAAATGACATAAAAATTAATTTACAAGATATTTTTCTAATGACAATGGATTTAGACGAAAATATTTTTATTCAAAAAAGGGAGGGTGTGAAGTGATTAGAATTGCAATATCATCAGCGTGCTTTTTAACCTCAATAGTAGTCTGTATTTTAGGAATAAATCACATAGAAAACGTAATTATACCTCTAATTGACCAAATTGAGCTAGCTATTTCATACTCTGACGATGAAAATTTCCAAAAATCAAGCGAAATTATAGAGTTTTCACAAAATTCTTGGGAAAACTCGCATTCAACACTAGGTATTCTGTTAAGGTTAAATGAACTCGATGAAATTGATGATATATTTATACAAGCTATTGAATATTCAAAAAACGGCGACAGTTCATCTTTCGAGCTTGAAAGTCGCGAACTAATTCACCGTTTAGAGCATCTCTTATCAAAAGAGCAATTAAATTTTAAGAATATTTTTTAGTAGATAGTGTCCAAAAACTCAATCATATCAGCTACTGCTGAGTCATCATGATGACTTACAACTTTAAAAGCTGCCTCTTGAACTTCAGGCTCTGCATTTGATGGTGCAAATCCTTTTGCTGCATTTTTAACCATATATAAATCGTTAAAATTATCACCAATCGTATAAATATGCTCTCTAGCAAAGCCATATTCATCTGCAACTTCAAATACACCGTGATCTTTTCTAGCTTTTTCATTTGTAATTTCTAAAAATTGTTTACAAGAATAGCACAGTTGGAACGAATCTGCATAGTTTTGTTTGATAAAATCTTCAAGTTTTGCTAAAAGTTCGCTGTCATCACAAGTAAAATTAACTTTCAACCACGTTTCACAAGGAGGAACATCTGCAAAATTAGTTGTTTTGAACTCTTTATGTATGCTATTGAAGTGACGTCGTGAAACTTCGCTAGGATTTACAAGGTAAATATCGCCAATATCGAATATTTCAACACCGATATCAGGGAAATTTTTGATAACCTCTTCTACAATGCACACTGCATCGTAACCAAGCATTTTTGAAGATACTTCTTTTTTAGCGTTCACATCGTAAATTACACTGCCATTTAACAAAACAGCAGGCGTTGTAAAGTTTAATCCATCAAGCAAAAATGATATCGCAATCGGTGGTCTGCCAGTTGCTACCGTAAACGTACCACCATTTTGCTGGAAATACTCAATCGCTTGCATATTTTTTTCTGAAATCAAATGGTCTTTACCTAAAAGAGTTCCGTCCATATCGCTTGCTATCAATACTTTGTCAAATTTTGCCATTACATACTCGCTTTCCTTAATTTCTGCAATATTTCTTCAAAATAATTCGGAATTTCTGCACAAAACTCCATTTTTTCACTAGTTCGAGGGTGATTTAATATAAGTTTCACAGCGTGTAGACACTGTCCATCAGTTTTAAATTTACTCTCACGGTTTGCATAGATTTCATCGCCCAAAATTGGATGTCCGACACTTTGCATATGCACGCGAATTTGGTGCGTTCTGCCTGTTTCCAAGCGAAATTCCATATATGTATACCCTTGAAAACGCTCAAGAACTGTATAATGCGTCACTGCATCACGTGAGTTCATCTCGGTTACAGCCATACGTTTACGGTCTGTTTTATGTCTACCAATCGGCTTGTCAATCTTGCCTTCGTCGGTCTTAATATTGCCGAAAACTATCGCACGATACACACGACCTGCAGAGTGTTCCTTGATTTGCTCGGATAAATTTATATGAGCCGAATCGTTTTTCGCAACAACCAAAAGTCCACTAGTATCTTTGTCAATTCTATGCACGATACCCGGACGAATTTCGCCATTAATCCCTGATAAACTGCCTTTGCAGTGATGCATCAGCGCATTTACCATAGTTCCGTCAAAATGACCGGGAGCTGGATGCACAACCATACCTTTCGGTTTGTTAATTACGATAATATCGTCATCTTCGTAGACAACATCAAGTGGAATATCCTGCGCAGAAATATCCATCTCTTTAAGCTCTGGAAGTGTGATTTCCAGCACTTCTCCACCTGTAATTTTGTAGTTTTTCTTTAAAACTTTGCCATTTACACTAACATTTCCGTCAATTATTATTTTTTGAATAGCACTACGTGAAAAACCAAGTAGTTTATCCATTAAAAATACATCAATTCGCGAATTTTTATCAGTTTCCAGTGTATTAATCTCTATTTTCTGCATTATTTTCCTCTTTTGGGTTGTCTTTGTCATACAAGAAAAGTATGTAATAACAAAGTAAAACTCCACCGAAAGTTATGCAAATATCAGCAACGTTGAATATGGCAAATCGCACAAAAGCAAATTCGAACATATCTACAACAAACCCATACATAACTCTATCTATTAAATTTCCAATAGCACCTCCAGCAACCAAAACTAGCGAAAAAATGCCAATTTTATGCTTGATGTACTCTTTTTTGTATGTATAAAACATAACTCCTAGTGCTAAAAGCGTTACAATCACGAAAAACCATATTTTATCTTCGAGCATACTAAACGCCGCTCCTGTATTTTCTGCATATGTAAAATTCAAAATTTTTGGTAAAACTTCCACGGAACCAATCGGTTTTAGATATTTTACCGTAGCAAATTTCGAAATTTGGTCTAAAATTACCAAAATCGCAATTATTCCTGCGTAAATAATAAAAATCACCTCGTTACATAGAATGTGACGACCGTTTAAAGTCGTCACATAAAATAGTTATTTTACAACGCTTGCACATCTTGCACAAAGAGTTGGATGCTCAGGGTCAGCGCCGATAGTGTCAGCATAAATCCAACAACGTTCGCATTTTTCACCTTCGCATTTTTTAACCGCAACTTCAACAACTTCAGCCTCAGTACGAGCTAAAACTACTTTAGAAACGATGAATAAATCAGCTAAATCATCAGCTTTTGCAGATAAAACAGCGTAAACTTCGTCTTGATTATTAGGGATTGCAACTGTAACTTCAGCCTCTAAAGATTTACCGATAACTTTTTCAGCACGCATTTTTTCTAACGCACCGTTCACGTTTTCACGAATTGAAATTAAAGTATTCCAGTCAGCTTCGTTTTTAATAACAAGCTTTTCGTCAAATTTAGGGAAGTCAGTTAACACTACATTTTCAGCGATTTCACCTACGTGTGGCATTGCTTTGTAAATTTCATCAGATGTAAATGCTAAAACTGGAGCTGTAAGTCCAACTAACACTTGTAAAATAAAGTACATTGCAGATTGCGCAGACGCACGAAGTTCGCCTTTTTCACAGTATAATCTGTCTTTTAGAACGTCAAGATAGAAAGTTGACATATCTACTACGCAGAAGTGGTGAATAGCGTGACAAACTGCGTGGAATTCGTAATTATCGTAGCTTTCTGTAACTTTTGCAACTAGCTCATTTGCTTTTGCAACAGCCCATTTGTCGATATCAACCATATCTTCAAAAGCTACTTTAGCTGACACGTCGAAACCTTCAAGGTTACCCAAGATGTAACGAGCAGTGTTTCTAATTTTAAGGTACATTTGAGATAATTGTTTGAACATATCATTTGAGATACGCATATCAACTTTATAGTCAGCAGATGATACCCATAGACGTAAAATATCAGCACCAAATTGCTTGATAACGTCTTCTGGTTTGATAACATTGCCTAGAGATTTTGACATTTTTTTGCCTTCGCCGTCAACAACCCAACCGTGAGTTAAAACTTGACGATAAGGAGCACGTCCACGAGAACCCATAGACGTTAACAGTGAAGATTGGAACCAGCCACGATGTTGGTCGCCACCTTCAAGGTATAAATCAGCTGGAGAAGACAAGTTTTCACGAGTTTCAAGTACAGCTGCGTGAGTTGAGCCAGAATCGAACCAAACGTCCATGATGTCAGATTCTTTTGAGAAGTGTGTATCGCCACATTTAGGGCATACAAAACCTTCTGGAAGTAGCTCTGTAGCTGATTTATCGAACCACGCATTTGAGCCTTCTTTAGCGAAAGTTTCAGCAACTTTTTTAGTTGTTTCAGGCGTGATAATGCTATCGCCACATTTGTCGCAATAGAAAATTGGAATTGGCACGCCCCATACACGTTGACGAGAAATACACCAGTCGTGACGTTCACGAACCATATTTATGATACGTTCTTGTCCCCAAGCTGGGATAAATTTAATGTCACGGCACGCTGCAACTGCCTCTTCTTTGAAAGAGTCAACAGAACAGAACCATTGTTCAGTAGCTCTGAAAATGATTGGATTTTTACATCTCCAACAGTGTGGATATGAGTGTTGTAATTCTTGTTTTGCAAGCAAAGCGCCTGATTCTTCAAGGTTTTCTAAGATAAATTTATTTGATTTTTCATAGAACATACCAGCGAAAGGACCTGCTTCTTCAGTAAGCACACCTTTGTTGTTTACAGGCACGATAACAGGAAGGTCTTCGTAGTTTTTGCAAACTTCAAAGTCATCAGCACCGTGACCAGGAGCTGTATGAACGCAACCAGTACCAGCCTCAAGAGTTACGTGTTCACCAACGATAATTAGTGATTTTCTATCTAAGAATGGGTGTTTGGTTTGAACTAATTCTAAATCTTTACCTAAAACTGTACCTAAAATTTCAAATTCTTCGATTTTAGCTTGAGCAAGTACGCTTTTTACAAGTTCTTTTGCAAGTACGAAAATTTCGCCTGTTGGAACTTTTACGAAGTCATATTCGAAGTAAGGATTTAATGAAATTGCAATATTTGCAGGCAATGTCCAAGTTGTAGTTGTCCAGATTACAAATTTAACGTTTTCAGTAGTGCCGATAGTTTTTTCGATGATACCATTGTCGTCACATACTTCAAATTTAACGTAGATTGAAGTACAACCGTGGTCTGCGTATTCGATTTCAGCTTCTGCAAGAGCAGTTTCACAGTGTGGACACCAGTACACAGGTTTTAAACCTTTATAGATGTATCCACGGTTAGCCATTTCGCCGAAAACTTCAATTTGTTTTGCTTCAAATTCTGGTTCTAGTGTTAAATATGGTTTGTCCCATTCGCCCATAACGCCTAAGCGTTTGAACTGACCTTTTTGGTTTTCAACGTATTTTCTAGCAAATTCTTCACATTTTTTTCTGAATTCAGAAGTCGAAACGCTATCTTTTTTAAGTCCCGCTTTAATAACTTGTGACTCGATAGGAAGTCCGTGAGTATCCCAACCTGGAACGTATGGTGCGTTGAAACCATTCATATTTTTGTATCTTAAAATAAAGTCTTTTAGTATTTTATTAAGTGCGTGACCCATATGAATGTCGCCATTTGCATAAGGAGGTCCATCATGCAAAATAAAAGTTGGTTTATCTTTATTTTGCTCTACTAATTTTTCGTAAATCCCCTGTTCTTCCCACTCTTTTAAAAAGTTTGGTTCGCGCATAGGAAGTCCTGCACGCATTGGAAAATCTGTTTTTGGCAGATTTACAGTTTTATTGTAATCCATTTTGCTTGTTCCCTCTCGTTTATATTAATATTTTTTGCTTTCCTCGTGTTTTGTTCCAAATTCAAGTTCTGAGATATTAAATTTAGAATGTCTTGTAGCTTTTTTTTCTTCAGGCACAGCTACTTGTTCTGGTTCTCCTTGTTTCACTTCAAGGTCGATAAAATTTTCATCAGCCGTATCTTGAGACATAGCAGCAACCACTTGAGGATTTAAAGCTTCTCTTTTAATTTTTTCTAAAATATCGTTAGTGTATCCACTTTCTTCGTCTGCAATATCGTCCATTTTTTTGGCGTTTTCTTTAGATAAATCCAAAGTAAAATCAGCAATACTGATATCTGCTCTCGCTTGTATAGCTGGCATTTCTCTTGAAAATTCAATAACTTCTTTGATTTGTTTTTCATAAAAAGCTGTTATTGCTGAAACAAATTTTGCAGTTTTATCTTGTGATTCTTCAAGCGTTTTTTGTTCTTCTGCAATTTGTTTTCTATATGTATTGATTTGCTCATGAGCAATTTCAGATGCATCATTTAAAATTCTATCACGCTCTTCTTGTGCTTTTTCAACCATTTCATTTGCTATAGTTTGAGCTGAAATAAGTGCTTTTCTCATTGAATTTTCAACAGATCTGTACTCTTCGTTTTTATCGTTGATTTCTTTTAATTTTTGTTTTAATGCAACATTTTCTTTTTGCATAGCAGAAAATTCAGCAGCAAGTTCTTCGATGTAATTTTCTACACCACGTACTTCAAAACCGCCAAAAATTGCTTTTTCGAATTTTTTCTCTCTAATGCTTTGTGCTGACAACATAACATCTTCCCCTTCTCTATATATAGTATCTCAAAAATATCGCTATAATGTCCAAGCCAAAGTATACTACTAAGAAAGATATATCAATTGGCAGACCGCCTAAATTCAATTTCGATCTTATAAAATTACGCACTGGTGCTAGCACTGGCTCTGTTATAGAATATATAAACTGTCCAACTTTTGAGCGTTGCACATCTGGAAACCAAGATGTAATCGCTCGAACTAAAAGCACCATTTGGTAAAACGCAATCAGGCTTGATAACATATTCCCCATTTAATATCTCCTTGTTGGTTAAAATATACCTGTAATTTCAAGCTCGTCTACAAGCTCGCTTAAAACATTTACATTTGTTGGTGTGATGATACAGGCATTCATAGAAACTTTTGTAAGTTCTGCATTTAACGCGTAAGTAGCACCTGTTAAAAAGTCTAACAAACGTCTTGTAGTTTCTGCATCAGTTTGTTCGAAATTTAGCACAATAGTTTTGCCTAGTTTTAAATTATCAGCAACGTCTATTGCATTTTCAAATTTTTGTGGCTTAACTACTACTACATCTAGCTGACCACCTGAATTCTTATTAATATCAACAACTTTCGCTCTTTTATGGTCACGAACCGATGCTATAGTAGTTTCTTCAGCCTTTTCTTTTTTGGCGTCGATTATTTCTCCTATTTCAGGATATGCACCTTCTACTTCTTCTTCATCGCTACCGTTAACCCAATTCATTATTCCTTTTATAAAACTCATATTAAACCTCACTTTTGCATAAATTTTCATATATTCAAAGTATATCACACAAAACGCTTTTTGTAAAATAATTTTTTCACTTAAATGCCTTTTTCCGATAATTTTTATTATTAATTTAAAAATTTCTTCCTCTAATTGGATTTGTCGACAAAATCAGACATTTTACAAAAGATAAATTTACCTTTTTCTCAAGTTTTTTCTAATTTGCTATTTATATTTTTACCATTTTATCATATAATAATACATATACGTAAAATTTGGAGGAAGTTATGAATTACAAAAAGATACATCTTGTAGGTATTGGTGGCATTTCTATGAGCGCACTTGCCGAGTATTTAATGGATAAAAATATAAAAATCACAGGGTCAGATAGAATGCACTCGCTAGTTACCGAAAAATTAGAAAAACTAGGTGCTGAAATTTCTTATTCGCACGATGAGAAAAATATAACCGACCAAGACTTAATCATTCGCACTTCTGCTGTTCACGATGACAACCCAGAAATCATAAAAGCTCGTGCGCTTGGCATCAAAATTCTAGAACGTGCCGAGGCTTGGGGCGAAATTATGACGTCATATAAAAACGTTGTGTGCATCGCTGGAACTCACGGAAAAACCTCGACTACATCTATGATTTCTCACATTTCTGTAGCAAATCAAAACGACCCTACCATTATGGTTGGCAGTTATCTTCAACTAATCGACGGTTCACTTCGTTTGGGTAAACAAGACTATTTCATCGCAGAGTCTTGTGAATATTGTAACTCGTTTTTATCATTCAAGCCAACAATCGCCGTTATTAATAATATTGAGGCAGACCATTTAGACTTTTTCAAAGACCTCGATGACATAATCGCATCATTTACAAAATTCGCAAATTCTGTACCAGAAAATGGTCACGTAATTTACAATGCTGATGATAAAAACGCTGTTAAATGCGTAAAAAACATCAATAAAAATAAGCTTAGTTTTGGCGTTAAAAACACAGCTGATATTCACCCTGCAAACATTGTAATTACCAATGGATATTATAGCTTTGATGCTATGTTTGGTGATGAAATTTTGTGCCATATAAAACTAAACGTTCCAGGTGAACATAATTTATATAACGCACTTGCAAGTCTTGCTGTAATGTACGTTTTAAACCTCGACCGAGCAATTTCTGCCGATGCATTAAGCAAATTCACAGGCTCTGCACGTCGTTTTCAAAAGAAAGGCGAATATAACGGTGCAATTATTGTAGATGATTATGCACACCACCCTACCGAAATCAAAACCACGCTAAACACTGCAAATCAAATGGGTTTTGACCGTGTTATTTGTATTTTCCAATCTCATACTTACACTAGAACTCACGCTCTTTTGCCTGATTTCATCGAGGCTTTAAAACTATGCGACCATTTTGTTTCTGCTGAAATTTATTCTGCTCGTGAAGTAAATACCGTAGGCATTTCTGGTAAAAATTTATCCGATGCAATTGACGGAGCTGTTTTCTTTGAAACATTTGAAGAAATCGAAAATTACATCAAGAAAATTGCAAAAAAAGGTGACCTCATCATCACTATGGGTGCTGGTAATGTTGTCGATATCGGCGAAAATATTTTGAAATAATTCTCATACCTTTATATTATGTATTATCTCACTTAAAAAACAGTTGTAAAATTAATTTGCATTATAAAACTTGACATTAAAAATAAGGAGAGTATAATATAAAGTAGATTTATAAACAAAGGAGAGTTATTTTATGAGCGAATCTTGTAATCACGATTGTGGTAGCTGTTCATCTAACTGTTCAGACAGAACTGAAGAATTTGATTTTACAGCAAAACCTCATCAGCTAAGTAACGTTAAGAAAGTTATCGGCATAGTTTCTGGTAAAGGTGGCGTTGGGAAATCGCTAGTTACCTCTATGATGGCAGTTACTATGAATAAAATGGGCTATAAATCTGCTGTATTAGATGCAGATATCACAGGTCCTTCAATTCCTAAAGCTTTTGGTATTAAAGATAAAGCATATGGCAATGAACTTGGCGTATATCCAGCAAAAAGTTCAAAAGGCATCGAAGTTATGTCAATAAATCTGATTGTTGAAGATGAAACAGACCCTGTTGTTTGGCGTGGCCCTATCATCGCAGGCGCTGTTAAACAATTCTGGACAGACATAATTTGGGAAGATGTAGACTTTATGTTTGTTGATATGCCACCAGGAACAGGCGATGTTCCACTTACAGTTTTCCAATCACTTCCAGTAGATGGTATTATCGTTGTAACTTCACCTCAAGAACTTGTTTCTATGATAGTTACAAAGGCTGTTAAAATGGCCGAAATGATGAATATTCCTATCATTGGTTTAGTTGAAAATATGTCATATTTCAAATGCCCAGACAACGGAATTGACTATAAAATATTCGGTGAAAGCCATCTTGAAGACGTTGCTTTTGCTCATCATCTTCCAGTTCTTGCTAAACTACCTATCGATCCTAAAATCGCTAATCTAGTAGATGCTGGTAAAATTGAAGAATACTCTAGCGCAGAATTTGAAAATATCGGTGAAATACTAACAAAAATGTTATAACATTATATAAGACATTAGGCTCCAGACGAAAGTTTGGTGCCTTTTTCTTTTGTAAAGTTCTTTTTTTCCATAAAATATTTGTTTTTTTGCTTGTTTATATATAGGTATCTTTTTTCTCGGCAGTCGCTCGCCGTGTGGCAAACTCCCTCAGTCACTTCGATGACAGCTCCCTCAAAGAGAGAGCCAAAAGAAAAGCCTCCCTCTCCGAGGGAGGTGGCAAAATCTTTGATTTTGACGGAGGGAGCTAGCACCTTTTAAAACCCAACGCACCCTGTAGGGGCGAACTGCGTTCGTCCGTGACCACGACGAAAATATGCTGGCTAAAAAATCTACGTTTGCTAATTAAAACACAAAAAAATGCAGAGTGAGTGCTTGCTCCTACCGTGACACGCTACAAAACTCCTCCTCTACTACCCTCGGTAATAAATGTACATAATTTGTAAATTTTACATTTAATATAAATAAAAAAATAACGGTTAACATTTGCAAAAAAAGCCTAAAACTAGCATTTAAATTACTAAAAATAACTATTTTCGCAAATATCTCCTTTTAAATATAAATATAAGTTCTAACAAATTGCATAAAACAAATTTTGGAAATAGTAAAATTTAACGTAGTTTTAACATTGATACGCTTTTAGATTTTACATTAGAGCTTTATAATACAAACTGTACTCAAGAGAAAGTACAACAAATCTAAAAATAAAATTAAAAAATATTTAGGAGTATTATTTATGAAAAAATTACTTGCATTAATGCTTAGCGCTACTGTTATGGGTGCTATGCTAGTTGGTTGTTCAAGCACTTCAACATCAACTACTGAATCTTCTTCAAGCACATCTTCTTCAAGCGCATCAACTGAAGCTGAAACTACAGTAGCTACTGCAACTGGTTTAATCACAGTTATCACTCGTGAAGACGGTTCTGGTACTCGTGGTGCTTTCACAGAAATCACTGGTGTTGACGATGGCGACGGCGACAGAACAACTGTTGACGCTAACGTTCAAAGTAGCACAGGTGCTGTTATGACTTCAGTAGCTGGCGACGCTCAAGCAATCGGTTACATCTCATTAGGTTCTTTAAACGACACAGTAAAAGCTTTAGAAGTTGACGGCGTTTATCCTTCAGTAGAAACTATCCTTGATGGTTCTTACACAGTAGCTCGTCCTTTCAACATCGCAACTTTAACTGGCGCTGATTTAAACCCAGTAGCTGAAGAATTAATGTCTTTCATCTTTACTCAAGAAGCTCAAGACATTGCAGCTGACGAAGGCTATATCCCAGTAACTGTTACTACTGAAAACTTTGAATCAGCTCAACCTTCTGGTACAATCACTGTTGGTGGTTCAACATCTGTTTACCCTCTAATGGAAAAATTCGTTGAAGCTTATGCTGCTTACAATCCAAACGCAACTATCAACCTTGAAGGCGTTGGTTCTTCATCTGGTATGAGTGGTGCTGCTGACGGTACTTTCGATATCGGTATGGCATCAAGAAATATGAAAGATTCTGAAACTGCAGTATTAACTGGTCTTCCATGTGCAATGGACGGTATCGCAGTAATCGTAAATAGCGGTAACCCAACTGATGGTCTTTCTTTAGAACAAATTATGAACATCTACATCGGCGAAATCACAAACTACGATCAATTATCTTAATAATAATTACATAGAGTTTAGGTGGATTTCTATGGGGAATCCATCTATTCCTGTGTTGGAGGATTAAAATGAATAGAGTAAAAGAAAAAGCATTCGAAATGTTATTTTTATTAGTAGCGTGCGTTTCAATTTTATGCGTACTTGTAATATGTATATTCTTGTTCGCAAACGGTGTTCCAGCTATGGCAGAAATCGGAATTTTCGACTTCTTGCTAGGAACAGAGTGGCGACCAACCGCATCAAATAACCCATCTTTCGGTATACTACCTATGATAGTTGGTAGTATTTACATAACAACAGGAGCAATCGTAATCGGTGTTCCAATCGGCATTTTAACAGCTGTATATCTAACCAAATACTGCTCTAAAAAAGCCCTTGTTTACTTAAAACCTGCGATAAACCTAATGGCTGGTATTCCATCAATCCTTTACGGTTTCTTCGGTATGGTGGTGCTTGTACCATTTGTTCGTTCTGTTTTTGGCATTAATCTTACAAACGGTTCGAGCATTCTAACAGCATCATTACTTCTAGGTTTTATGATTTTACCGACGATAATCGGACTTAGTCAAAGTGCCATCGAAGCAGTTCCTTCTTTTTATTACGAAGGTGCTAGAGCTTTAGGCGCTACTCATGAAAATAGCATTTTTAAAGTTGTGTTACCTGCAGCGAAATCTGGTATCTTAGCATCAGTTGTGCTTGGTATCGGACGTGCGATAGGCGAAACAATGGCAGTAATTATGGTTGCTGGTAACCAAGCTCGTCTTACAACAAATATCCTAAGTGGTATCAGAACTCTTACAGCAAACGTAGTTATAGAAATGGCATACGCAACAGATTTACACCGTGAGGCTTTAATTGCAACAGGCGTTGTACTGTTCGTATTCATTTTACTTATAAATCTATCGTTCTCTATTCTTAAAAGAAAGGTGAGTAAATAATGAAAAAGTTTAAATTTAATCCATTGAAAATTCTTGTTTACTCGGCTGCAATCTTTACTTTCGCAATTATCGCATTTATAATCGGCTACCTTTTAGTAAAAGGTGTTCCGGAAGTAATTAACGAAATCGGTAAAAAAATCGCTGGTGAACCTTCAATGTTCGACTGGAAATATAATTCTAGCAACGCATCTTTAGTTCCAGCTACAATTAACACATTGGTTTTAATCGCAATCTCAATCACAATTTCAACTATCTTAGGTATCGGCACTGCGATTTACCTTGTTGAATACGCAAAATCTGGCAATAAAGTTGTTGAACTTATCAGAATTACTTCAGAAACTCTGTCTGGTATTCCGTCAATAATTTACGGTTTGTTCGGTATGCTTTTCTTCGTAAAATATCTGCAATTCGGTTTCTCGCTTTTATCAGGTATTTTGACAATATCAATTATGATTTTGCCACTTATTATCCGTTCGACAGAGGAAGCACTAAAAGCTGTTCCAGATACATTTAGAGAGGCAAGTTTTGGCCTTGGAGCTGGTAAATTACGTACAATTTTTGTTATAATTTTACCATCTGCGATAAACGGTATCCTAGCAGGTATAATCCTTGCTATCGGACGTATTATCGGTGAAACAGCAGCTCTGCTTTACACTTCAGGAACAACAACAGGTATGTCACAAAATCCACTAACAGACGGTGGTAGAACACTTTCAATACATATGTATATGTTAACAAGCGAAGGAACGCACTTCCCACAAGCTTATGCAACAGCTGCAATTTTGCTTTTAATTATCTTGCTTTTAAACGGTGGTTCTACACTGATTGCAAAACAACTTACAAAAAATCGTAATGCGTAATGAGAGGTTAAAAAAATGAATAATGATATGAAACTTGCAATAAATAACGTAGACTTGTTTTACGGAGATTTCCAAGCACTAAAAAATATAAATTTAAGCGTTAAAGAAAAAGAAATCACTGCATTTATCGGACCTTCTGGTTGTGGTAAATCAACTTTACTTAAATCAATAAACAGAATGAATGACCTTGTTGAAGGTTGTAAAATAACTGGCGAATTTTTACTTGACGGTCAAAATATTTACAAAGATATCGACACAAACTTACTTAGAAAACGCGTTGGTATGGTATTCCAAAAACCAAACCCATTCCCAATGAGCATTTATGATAACATCGCTTACGGGCCTCGTACTCACGGTATAAAAGGCAAACGTGAACTTGATGAAATCGTTGAAAAAAGCCTTCGTGATGCTGCTATCTGGGAAGAAACTAAAGACCGTCTTAAAAAATCAGCACTAGGTATGTCTGGTGGTCAACAACAACGTTTATGTATCGCTCGTGCGCTTGCTGTAAACCCTGAAGTACTACTTATGGACGAACCAACGTCGGCTCTTGACCCAATTTCTACATCAAAAATTGAAGATTTAGCAATCGAACTTAAAGAAAAATATACAATCGTAATCGTTACTCACAATATGCAACAAGCAACTCGTATCTCTGATAAAACAGCGTTTTTCTTACTAGGCGAAGTTGTTGAAATGAATGATACAGATTCAATATTCTCAAACCCAAAAGATCAACGTACAGAAGACTACATAACTGGTAGATTTGGTTAATAATAAGGAGAAAAGATTATGAGAGAAAGATATCAAGCTCAACTTGAGGAGTTAAATCAAAACCTAGTGTATTTAAGCAATCTTTGCGAACAAGCAATTTCACTTGCAATCGAAGGTTTCGTAAAAGGTGATAAATCAATAGCTGACAAAGCGTTAGCTATAGAGTCGCAAATTGACGAAATGGAAAAAACTATCGAACGTCAATGCTTGTCATTACTACTTAAACAACAGCCTATGGCGACAGATTTACGCATTGTATCTGCTGCCCTTAAAATGATTACAGACCTTGAAAGAATTGGCGACCAAGCAGAAGATATCGCCTCGCTTTCAAAACACACAATCGACGTAAATATTTCTGAAACCGTGAAAAAAATGACTCAAGAAGTTGTAAAAATGGTTGTAAATGCAGTTGATTCGTATGTTAAACAAGATTTAGAACTTGCTACTAGCGTTATTGCATATGACGATGTTGTTGATGATTTATTCGCAAAAGTAAAAGAAGAAATCATTCTTGACATTCAAGCTGGTACAGATAATGCAGAATCTATAATTGACACGCTGATGATTGCAAAATACCTTGAAAGAATCGGAGACCACGCAACAAACGTTGCAGAGTGGGTAGTGTTCGCAATTACAGGCGTTCACGACGATATTTAATAGCTATTCATTTCCTTTTTATAAAAACACCGATTGCTTTGGTTAGGGCAGTCGGTGTTTTTTTGCGAAAAAAAGAACGAACCTAAGTTCGCTCTATAAAATATTTAGTTAAAACATAAATAGCTGATTAATTCCAAGCAAATAGTACAAAATCGGAACTAAAATCGCTGGTAGCATATTCCCTACCTTTATTTTTTTAATTTTTAAGATATTCACGCCAATTCCAGAGATTAAAATGCCTCCGATTATGTTTATTTCACGCAAAACATCAGCCGTCATTAACGGTTCTAATATTTGTGCAAAAAGCGTTATTGCTCCTTGATAAACAAAAATCGACACTGCCGACAACATTACACCAATACCCATTGATGATGCCAAAATTATAGACATAACTCCATCAAGCATACTTTTCACGTACAAAGTTGTATGATTTCCAGCAATTCCACTTTCTATAGACCCTAAAATCGCCATAGTCCCTACACAAAAAATCAAACTAGCACTCACAAAACCTTGCGAAATATTAGAGTCCGACCCACTCATTTTACTTTGAATGTAATTACCTAGATTTTCAAGCCTCAGTTCAATGTCAATCCACTCACCCATCGCCGAGCCTATAACTAGACTGATGATAAATAGCACCGGTTGCGCATTTTCATCTAGCAAGCCAGAAATCGCCCCAGCAGCACCAACATAAAGTACAGCCAAGCCAAGTGCTGTCATAATAATATCACGATAACGCTCTTTAATACCACCCTTTAAAAGCACTCCAACCAAACTGCACACAATAATTGACACCGTGTTAACAATAGTTCCTAATATTAGTTAGCCCTCGAATTTCTTCCCTTAATAAATTAATTACATTTATAAAATAATATCTTCTAAACGACGTTTTGGCACGTAATGTACATCATTTTCGTCACGATAATATTGAATGTTATCGCCTTCATTTGCCTCTGTAAGCACAATTTCTTCGTCAGGTTTTCCTATTGCAATAATAAGAACTAGTGTAAGATTTTCAGCAAGATTTAACTCTTCTGAAACTTTAGCAGGCGAAAAATTACCAATCATAATACCACCAAGCCCTTTTTCAACTGCAGCAAGTAAAATTGTTTGAGCAACGATGCCCACGTCTTTTTGATAGCGCGCAATAGCCTCGCCCAAATTCAAATCTTGACAAATAACGATAAACGCCGTTGGACATTCTCCGTCATGTGGCAAATTAAGTTCTGGCAACGCACGTGCCCAACCAGTTAACGGTTGAATTTTCGAAACAACTTCTTTTTCACAAGCCAATAAATATCTAAACGGTTGTGCATTTACGCTAGATGGTGCAAGTCTTGCATGGTCAACTAAATCAACTAAATCTTCGCGAGTAACGACATAATTTTCATCGTAACCACGGTAACTTCTATTTGCTTTTACTAAATCTTTAAACATAACAATCTCCTTTTAATGTTTAATTTACGCTGAATTATAATTTACGTTTTGAAATCTATCAGTATATTACCGTATAAATTAAGCAAATCGCAAGGTATATAAAACGCTTTGTTTTTTATGTATTTAATCAATATAACATAACGAAAAATGAAATAAATGCAACTGTTGCGATACCTGAAATTACTATCGCAAGTCCACTCATAGCTCCTTCAATCTCTCCCATTTCAATAGCTTTAGCAGTTCCTACACCATGCGAAGATGTACCTATTGCAAGTCCTCTTGAGATTGGGTTTTTGATTTTCGCAAGCTTGCAAATAAGCACTGCGAGTGAGTTTCCTGTAACACCAGTTACCATAATCGCTAGAATCATAATTGTTACTTGGCAACCATATTCCTCAGCAACACCCAACGCTATAGCCGTTGTGATAGACTTTGGTAAAATGGTTAAATAAGTGCTGTAATCTAATTGGAATAATCTCGACATAATGTAAACGCAAATCATACTAGATATTGCACCTGCAGTAACCGAAATCACTATAGCTTTCAGATTGTTTTTTAACAACTCAATTTGCTCGTAAAGTGATATCGCAAGACAAATCGTCGCTGGTGTTAGTAAATATGTTAAATACGATGCACCTTTTTCGTACACTTCGTAATCTATATCAAAAACAAGTAAAAATGCAATTACTATCAAAACTGTTGCCAAAAACGGACTAAGTATGCTAATTTTAAGCTTTCTACTAGCAAATTCGCCAACTTTATACGCAACTATCGTTAAAAGTAAACCAAAAACGCTTGAAGCCTGTAAAATATCTATCATTTGGATTTACTCCTATCTATAATAAAATCCGAAACCTTGCCCGTAACTACGAAAACCACCACAGTTGACACGATTGTAATTAGCATAATCGGCAACAAAATTCCTTCTAGCGAGCTCCACGTTTCAATCATCGCAACACAAGGTGGAATGAACATAAACTGCATAATTATGACTAAATATTTCCCTGTTTCACGCACTTGCTCGAGCTTGATTATCTTTGTTGCAAGCAATGTGAACATTATGATTAGCCCATAAATACTAGCTGGAATTGGTAAATCTATTAGGTAATTTAGCGTTTCACCGATAAAAGTGACGGTTAAAATTACCGCAAATTGGTACATATACTTCATTTTTTCCTCCGATTATTTTGCTAAAATTTTGCTTATAACTTTGTCTACAGGTGGCATAAAAATTTGCATTAATGGTCCTGTTAAAAACGCAGCAGCAAAAGTTCCGATTCCAAAAGTTCCTCCTAAAATCAACCCTATAATAACATACGTAGTGTCAGTACACATTCTAAAAATGCCGAATTTCTTCTTAGGGAATTTATCATTCAAAATGACAGCTATTACATCTTGAGGTCCAGTTCCTGCATCGCTTTTTATCATAATTGACACTCCGAAAGAGACTATAACAAGGCCTAAAAGCATAGTAATCACACGCACAAACATAGGTGATGAACCAGAAACTGCACCATTTATAAGCCACGTGAACAAATCAATAACAGTTCCACTGCCGAAGACACAGACTAGACAACCGATTTTCAAATAACCTGTTTTTAAAATTGCAATCGCCATAATCGCCATCGTGCATATATGTGCAATACCAACAGTTGTTCCGATTGTGCGAGAAATTCCTTGAACCATTATTGTAAAACAATCGACTCCAAGTTCCGAAATTACAAATAAAACCACGCCACAATGAGCGATAATGACGCCAACTGCCAAAATAATCAGTCTCAAAATCCATTCTTTCATTGAGCGTTTTTGCGTTTTTTCAGCTAAATTCGTGTCCATAATACAGAATCCTCCTAAAAATCAATTACTATAATTATACAACATTTTTCATAATTTGGAAATAGTTTTTTTAAATTTTCTGTCATATAAATAAAAAACATTGCGTATGATAATATATAGTAAAATTTTATCTAAAGGAGAAAAAATATGTGTGGAATTTCTGGATTTTCGAGCTTTCAAGATAATTATGTTGCAAATAAGCGTGACACTAACCTAAAAACTCTGCAAAATATGCGTTTAGCGATAAAACATCGTGGTTTTGACCAAACAGGTGAGTATTTGAGCGAGCACGTCGGTTTTAGTCACACTAGACTATCTATTCGTGATATTTCTGGTGGTAAACAACCTATGCACAAGATTTTTCAAGGCTACGATTACATAATTTGCTACAACGGAGAGATTTACAACGTCGATGAACTGAATTTACAGAGTGAATTTAATTTCGAAACCACGTGCGACACCGAAGCAATTTTGTATGCATACATAAAATATGGTGAAGAATGCATTCGACATTTGAACGGAATTTTTGCCTTTGCAATCTGGGACGGTGCAAAAAAACAACTTTTTCTAGCTCGTGACCACCTTGGCGTAAAGCCTTTATTTTACACCGTGCAGGATAATGAATTAATTTTTGGATCGGAGATTAAAGCACTTTTTGCACACGAAAAAGTCAGTCCTCACGTGGATATCGACAGTTTTCGTGAAATTTTCGGTGTAGGACCTGCCCGAACTATGGGAAACGGAGTTTTTAAGAACATTTTTGAACTAAAAGCTGGAAATTTTGCAATTTTCAATCAAAATGGGCTAAAAATCACACAATACTGGGATATAGAAAGCAAGCCTCACACGGAAAATTACTTACAGACTGTCGAACACGTGCGATATTTAGTTTGTGATGCCATCGAGCGACAAATGGTATCTGATGTTCCTGTTTGCACATTTTTGTCTGGAGGTCTTGATTCTAGCATAATTACAGCAGTCGCTCACGATGTTATGAGCGAAAAAGGTGCTATTTTAAACACTTATTCCTTCGATTTTAGTGGAAATGATGAATTTTTCCAAAGTAATGCCTTTCAGCCCGAGCGTGATAAACCTTACGTCGAAATTATGTTAAACCACGTAAAAACCAACCACAAAAACCTGCTTTGTGATGAAAGCGAGCTAGTTGACTTATTAAAAACTTCGATGATTTCTAAGGATTTACCTGGAATGGCAGACGTTGATGCCTCGCTTTTATACTTTTGCAAAATCGTAAAACAGCAAAATAAAGTTGCTTTAACTGGTGAATGTGCCGATGAAATTTTCGGTGGATATCCTTGGTTTTACCGTGAAGATTTGCTCGCTGGCGATGGCTTTCCTTGGGCAAAAGATTTAACTCCACGAACCTGCTTATTGCAAGAAAATTTCGCTAAAAAATTAGATATTGAAAATTATTCGCAAGCAAAATATCTGCAAACTATACACGCTGTAAGTAAATATCCTTTTGAGGACAAAATCGAATCTCGTAGACGTGAAATAACTTACCTCAACATCAAATGGTTTATGCAAACTCTACTCGATAGAATGGACAGAGCAAGTATGTTTTCTGGACTCGAGGCACGTGTACCTTTTGCCGACCCACGTATAATAGAGTATGTTTTCAATGTACCTTTTAGTATGAAAAGGCAAAATAATGTTGAAAAATCTCTACTTCGCGATGCTTTTTGTGATAAATTACCTCACGAACTAGTGTATCGCAAAAAAAGTCCATATCCTAAAACTTACAATCCTAACTACGATATTTTATTAAGACTAAAGCTCGCAAAAATTATAAGCGACAAAAATTCACCGATACACAATATAATTGACACGCGTAAAGTCGCAGATTTTGTATCAAATCCTTTAAATCGCTCGCAACCTTGGTTTGGGCAGTTAATGGCAGGCCCACAGCTGATTGCGTATATCATTCAAATTAATGACTGGCTTTTAGAATATTCCCCTATAATCGACATTTAGGATTTAAGTTACACATGGTCAGTTAGCTTTCGCTAATTTATGCTTGAATTTTGTTTAATTCTGTGTTATCATATATAAAGTCAGCTTGTTTACAGGCGAAAATTGCAATCACAAGGAGATTTTATGCACAATTTACTCAAAAGCATTTTAGCAGGAATGGCGGTATCTTTAGGCGGTGTCGCATATTTGTCAAACGAAAACAGCATTATTGGTGCTATATTATTCAGCATCGGTCTGGTTATGATTTACCTTTTCGACTGGTGCTTATACACAGGAAAAGCGTGTTACGCAGTTGTTGATATGCCAAACAATCTGTCAATTATAGGCGTTGCATTTATCGGAAATTTAATCGGAACGATGTGCGTTGCATACACTCTTCGTATGACAAAGCTCGCAAAATTAATCCCACACGCCGAGGAAGTTGTTGCAGGAAAGCTTCAAAATACGCTTTTTAGTGGTTTTATATTGGCTATTGGTTGTGGAATTTTAATGTACGTTGCAGTTATTGGTTATAAAACTGTACCTTCCGATTTAGGAAAATACATAACGTTAATTATGCCAGTTGTAGTATTCACAATTTCTGGTTTCGAGCACGTTGTAGCTAATATGTTCTATTTTTCTATGGCAAATGCGTGGAATATAGAAAACTTCTTCTACATTATAATTGTAGCACTTGGAAATCTGGTCGGTTGCTCGATAGTACCACTATCTGATAAATATTTTAAAATTAAAGAACACGCGTAAATTTAAAACCTTGAGTGATTAAATCACCCAAGGTTTTTTCTGTTTAACAACTCAATTTTCCTAAATTACAAATCTACTCATCATGTAAATGTTTAAAAAACTCAGCTTGCTCCTGGTCTTCCCACTGACCAGTGTACAATTCGTAATAATGTCCTTCTTTTTTCAAAAGTTCATTATGACTGCCACGCTCGATGATTTTTCCGTTTTCTACCACCAAAATAATGTCGGCATTTTTAATAGTTGACAATCTGTGTGCTATTATAAAACTAGTTTTATCACGCATTAAGTCAGCTGTCATTGAATTTATCAGCTGTTCCGTGTGCGTATCAACACTACTAGTCGCCTCGTCCATTACAAAAATTTTACCGTCTGCTAAAATCGCTCTCGCAATACTTACAAGCTGTTTTTGCCCAGTTGATAATTTATCGCCACCCTGTCCAACTTCGGTATCATAACCATTTGGAAGTTTTTCGATGAAATTATGTGCTTGAGCTCGTTTTGCAGCTGAAATAATTTGCTCTTTAGTCGCATTTTGATTAGCATATTTGATATTTTCTGCAATTGTGCCAGAAAATAGGTGTGGAGATTGCAAAACATAGCTCAAATTATGTTGTAACCACGATAAGCTACGATTTTTATAGTCTATTCCGTCGATTAAAATTTCGCCAGAGGTAGGCTCGAAAAACCTGCATACTAAATTTACAAGCGTACTTTTCCCAGCTCCTGTATGACCAACAATTGCGACGGTTGTTCCTGCTTTTATAGTTAAATTAAAGTTTTCTAGCACATAAATTTCACTATCTGGGTACTTAAATGACACATCGTTAAATACTATGTCGCCATTAATACTCTCCCAGTTTTCTGGTTTCGGATTATAAATATCACCGTAATATTTTATAACATCTGCACTGTCTTTGATAAGTGGTTCAACGTATGTCATTTGGTTAACTCTTTCAACGTTTGCTTGCGCAGAAATTATTATACTAAGTGACTTTATAGTCTGCTCGATTGGGTTTATCATAAGGAAAGCGTAGCTGATAAACACCGATAGGTTTGATACACCAATTCGCTCATTAAACACTAAAAATGAGCCAAAACCTAGAATTACAGCAACAATTATGCCGTTAAAACACATAATCAATGGATAAAAAATACTTTCGTGGCCTTTATATTTTAATGCTTCAGCTTGTAAAGTTTGGTTTGATTTAAAAAATTCACGACTTATTTTTTCTCGAATATTAAGCTCTTTTACGGTCGCTAAACCTGTGATATTTTCGTTATAAGATGCCGAAACTACAGAGTTTTTTTCACGCACACTACGATTTTGTTTAAGCATTTTCATCTGGAAATGATTTACGCACACAAACATAAATGGCACAACCAACACAACTCCAAGCGATAAATTTATGTCTACAATCAACATATTTATCACAGCGAAAGTTACATATGCAATGTTATAAGAAACAGCTCCAACTTGCCACGAAAATACGCGACTCAGTACATCTGTATCCGATAAAACTCGTGCCATAATAGAGCCTACTGGCGTCTTATTGAAAAAATCAATTGAGAGTTCTTGAATATGTCTAAATAGATGAAATCTTATGTCTTTTGATACGTAAACATCAAGTTTCATACAAAATTTCATATAATATACAGTTCCTAAGCACTGAATAAGCGCAATAGTAACGAAAAATGCCGAAAATTTTCCAATCCCATCAGTTGTTTGTGGTCCTATAAAATTTTCTATGGCATAGGCTGTCATAACTGGATATAGCGCTTGCACAAAAGCTGTGAAAACACTGCAAAAAACTAGTAAAATGATGTCTTTTTGATACGGTTTGATGTATCCTAGCATCGTTTTCCACTGCTTTAAATTTAGTTTTAATGGTAAGTTTTCTTCCACGCTATTCACCTGCCTCCTGCTTAGTTTTTTCGATAATTTCTTGTTGAATACGCACTATACTTGAGTAAATTCCACCGTTATTTGCAAGCTCTTTGTGAGTTCCTTGCTCGATAATTTTCCCTTCATCAAGCACCAAAATTTTGTCTGATTGCATTAGCGTATTCACCCTTTGCGAGATGATAAATGTAGTCATATTTTCCGTATGACTATTGATTTCTGCACGAATATTACTGTCCGTTAACGTATCAACTGCCGATAAACTATCATCAAAACACAATATTTTTGCACCTGAATAAAGCGTTCTCGCTATTGCTACACGCTGTTTTTGTCCTCCCGAAAGTGTTACACCTTTTTCGCCTACTATGGTTTCGTATCCATCGCTAAATTCCATAACAGCGTTATGAATACAGGCTATTTTACTAACTTCTTCCAGCTTTTTCTCATCGATTTTTCTATCTGAAATTGCAATATTTTGTGCAATAGTTCTGCTAAATAAAAATGGCTCTTGAAGTACTATTCCAAGCTGATTTCTAAGGCAATCGAGGTTAATTTCACGAATATCCACACCATCTATAGTGATTTTACCACTTTTCACGTCATAAAAACGCGCAAGCAATGCTAAAATCGTACTTTTCCCACTACCTGACGAACCTAAAAGTGCCACCGTTTGACCGTGCTTAATTTCAAAGCTTAAATCTTTTAAAATCGCAATGCCTTCAAAGTCAAAACACACATTTTCAAAACGGATATCTCCCACGAAATCGAAGATCTGCCCAACCTCGTAGTCTTCATTATCTATAGAATATACTTCATTAACACGAGACAGCGATACGCTAGCTTTACCCATATTACTTACAATGCGTCCGATAGACACTATAGGCCACGAAAGCATACCATTATAAAGCGAAAACGAAATGATATCGCCTTGGGAAATTTCACCTTTAGCAGCCAAAAATACGCCCACCAACAGTACAACTAACGTTTGTAAAATTGGAAAAAGTTCGCAACTAGATTCGTACCACGCTAAAAAATTACCGACACTCATCCATAAATCTGCAACCTTTGTATTTTCTTTATCAAACTCATCACGCTCGAATTTTTGCTTTCCAAACGCACGAATTACACGAGGTGCTGATAAATTTTCTTGCACTCTAGCCTGCAAAACACCCTCGGCTTCGTCTGCCATACGGAATTTTTTTTGCACAACTGCATAGGTTACCACCGAATAAAGCGAAATAAGTGGCACTGTAACAAAAGAAACTACTGCCATTATCACGGAAATATTAAACATAAAAATATATGCGATGACAAGTTTTGAAACAACCCTCAAGAGGTCTGTTCCTTCAACTGCAAACGAGGTTATCTGGTCGATATCCTTAGAACAACGCTGCATAATATCGCCTGTTTGCGTATTTTTAAAATATGAATAATACCCACCTTGCAGACGTTTAAATATACTTTGACGCATATTGAATGCTAGATTTTCGCTCAAGAACTTACTCGATTTTAGTCTAATATGTTCACACAAAGCGTTTAGCAAAATTATGCTAAGAAAAATCGTAACTATCAGTGGAATATTTGCACGAAAAAAGTCACGTCCACCTAAATCGTTGATTATATCGACAAAAAAAGACGGTAGCTCAAACGCTTCCTCGCCTATTACACTATCGACCGTCACACCGATTAATTTTGGACTTAAAAAGTTGAAAAATGAGCCTATTGTTATAAAAATAAGCGCCGAAAGAAAATATTTAACGTTACCCTTGAACTGCTGTTTTAAGAATTTTAAATCACTATTCATACATTCTACCTATAATAATAAATTTTTACATACTACTATTATTCTACCATAAATTAAGTTTTATGTCTATGTATTTCAACAAAAACCACCGTCATCGATTCGACAACGGTGGTAAATTTTAAAATTTTACAGTTTCTTAGAAATTACGAAGAGTATGTAAAGTTTCTGGAGTGTAACCGTGAGCTGCTAATTCTTGAAGAGCTGGACGGTCAACGATTTCGATAGCAACGCCATCTGGATCCATAAATGTAAGAGTTTCGCCGATTTGGATACCAGCTGCTTTGATTTGGTCTTCAGAAATATCAACGCCAGCTGCGATTAATTCTTTGCAAGCTTCACGAACGTTTTTAACACGAAGAGCTATGTGAGCGATTGGGTTTACTGGGTTTTTAGGAATGCTGTTGTGTAATAATTCTAATACATCGTTGTCAGATTCCATATAGATGATTTCAAGGTCACGATCTTCTAACATAAAGTGAACTAAGTTAGTCATTTGAAGGTGTTTAGTGTATAATTCGTGAACATCAAGGTTGTCAGCACGTAAAGAATAGTGGTCGAAACCTTCAACGATTTTTGGAGCTACTGGTTCACGACGCATACCGTTTTCACGTTGTAAAAGTTCAACAGCAACACCGTTTTGGTCTCTGAAGAAAGCAAGGCGGCCATTACCTGTACCTGCAACTTTTGGTTCTAAGTAGAAATCATATCCTAAAGCTTTGAAATATTCGAAAGCGCCATCTAAATCGTCAGTTTCGAAAGCAATGTGTTTTAAACCGTAAGGAGTTTCTGGAGTGTGAGTACCTGGTTCGATAAGTTCAACTAGGCAGTCACCGATTTGAATGTATACGCATTTTGAGT
Source organism: Clostridia bacterium (assembly GCA_044426345.1). GTDB lineage: Bacteria > Bacillota > Clostridia > Oscillospirales > Butyricicoccaceae > CAYJLC01. The sequence continues at coordinate 47,891 of JAWXUP010000001.1, forward strand.
TGTTAGCTGGCATAATAGCATTTGATGTAACTTGTGCACCTAATACATCTGTGTAGAAAGCTACTGTTTTGTCCATATCATGAACGTTGCTACATACGTGGTTAAATTTGATTGTCATAATTCTTCCTCCTAAATTTTATCTCAGCAATTTTCTTTGCCTCGATTCCTCTTTTATAAATCTAAAATTGAAAGTTATTTTTCAATTTGATTTCTGATATATCCACCAGCATATCCACAAGACTCACGTATCGTAAGTTTGGGTTCTATAGGTGTGTTTTGAATAGGTTGTTGCTCGCCCGTTCTTTGCTTCATAAGTCTAAACAAGGCATCGGTTGCAATCTGCGCCTCTTCCTCCGTTAAATAGGACATACAAGTAAGTGGAACTTCTGCGAATTTTGCAGGTTCAGTATCATCATGTCCTATAACTGCTAAATCTTGTGGAACTCGAACGCCATGTTTTCTGCACCAACTCAATACGCCAAGCGCTAAATAGTCGGTAGAACAAAACACCGCCGTGGGAGTTACTTTATCATAAACTTTTCCGATTGCATTAAATCCTTCTGCATAGCTAACGCTTTGAGTTGACTCCAAAAATCTGCTATCAAGCGAAATTTTATAGTCTTTTAGTGCGTCAACATAGCCTTGCATTTTGTTGATTCCAACATCGTTATATCCGTGGATAAAAGCGATTTTTTCGTGTCCTAATCTAATAAGATGCTCTACCGCACGATATGCTCCAAGTTTTCTATCAACATAAACTGCATCAGCTGGTGGAGACTGTGCACCACTATAACTCATCATCACTACAGGAAATTCTCTGCGACGAAGTTGTTCGATTTTTTGATAATCGCCAAATTCAACAGGGTAAATCAAAATTCCGTTAACCTGACGTGAAAGCAAGATATCAATTGCCTCTTTTTCACGTTCGACATTCCCTCCGGTAGTCATCAAAATCATAGCATAGCCTTTTTCGTTCAAAATACGCTCGATTTCCTTTGTAACCTGAACCAAAATTGGCGTGTGAAATTCTTTCAAAATTACACCGATAGTTTTCGAGTCTTGTTGCACCAAACCTCGCGCTAAGCTGTTTGGAATATAGTCCATTTCCTGTGCTAATTTTTGCACAAGGTCACGCGTTTCTTTTTTCACACGTGGGCTATTTTTCAAGGCAAGTGATACGGTATTTATCGAAAGTCCTGTTTTTTTTGCGATATCTTTTTGCCTTACATTTATCATAAAAAACCTCTTAAAGTACGTAGCAATTTTCACATTATGCCGTCCAAATATTAACGTTAATATTTTACTTATAAAATAAAACCGAAATAATTATTCCAGCAAGTATAATGTAACATATTGCTTATTTTTTGTCAAGTGAAACTAATATTTTTGTCACTTAACACAAAAATGTACAGGTTTTATGGTACTTGGCAATTTTAATTTAAATCGCTGTCACCGTTTTGGTAACAGCGATTTATTTATGTAATTAGTCGAAGTTACGAAGTGTTTTTAAAGTTTCTGGAGTAAATCCATTAGCAGCAAGTTCTCTTAGGTCAGGACGGTCGATAACTTCAATTTTAACGCCATCTGGATCTTCAAATGAGAAAGTTTCGCCGATATCAATACCAGGAATTTTAATAGTAGCTGGATCAATTTTAACGCCAGCTGCATTTAAAGCTTCACAACAAGCACGTGTATTTTCAACACGGATAGCGATGTGGTTGTATGGTCTAGCAAGATTTTTTGGAGTTGAATAGTGTAATAATGCTAAAACATCTTTACCTGATTCTAAGTATAATAATTCAAGTCCACGTTCTTCCATAACAAAACGAGCAAGGTTTTTCATACCAAGTTCTTTTGTATATAAATCGATAACAGATTTGTCATCTGCAAAAATACCGTAGTTGTCAAAGCTAACACAGTTTTTTGTTGGAACTGAAGGACGACGCATACCGTTTTCACGTTGTAAAAGTTCAACGTCAACACCGTTTTTATCTTTAAAGAAAGCAAGACGACCATTGCCAGTACCTGCAACTTTTGGTTCTAAGTGGAATTTATAACCTAAAGCTTTGAAATGTTCGAAAGCTGCATCTAAATCATCAGTTTCAAAAGCGATGTGTTTTAAACCATAAGGAGTTTCTGGAGTGTGAGTGCCTGGTTCGATAAGTTCAAGAAGGCAATCGCCAATTTGAAGATATACGCATTTTGAGTTGTTTGCTGGCATAATAGCATTTGATGTAACTTGTGCACCGAAAATTTCAGTGTAAAAAGCTACTGTTTTGTCCATATCGTGAACGTTGCTACACATATGGTTAAATTCGATTTTCATTTTTATTCCCCCTAAATTATCATTAAAAGTGATTTTTTCACTTAAAATATTAACGTTAATATTTTTTGTGCGAATTAAAACTGAAATGATTTACTTCAGCATTTATAATGTAACATATTACCTATTTTTTGTCAATATGGTTTGAAAAAATTAGCATTTACAACAAATTTAATGTCCATTTTTTAGCTATTTATATGACTTTGTAGTATGATATCGGCGACCTCAGGTCTCCCCTACAAGTGCAGTGATTTTTGTATCGTTATATTTTATTATACGTAACGGTACGTCGAGGACGCCGTCCCCTACAGTAAGCAGTGATTTTTGTGCAAAGATAATTTACAGTGAATTACGCAAAATCAAACCACGATACTTTAAAATACCGTGGTTTTGCATTAAATATTATGAATTCGTCTCAATCCATCTACGTCTTTTAGTACACTTCGGACTATAATAATCGAGAAAATTACTGCACACACGTCTGCTATCGGTTGCGATAATTGTATCCCCATAAGACCCAAACGTGAAGTCAATAAAAACAACGTTGGAAGGAAAAACAGACCTTGTCTTGCAGATGCTAAGAATGTCGCTCGATAACTATATCCGATACACTGCGTAAACATATTTGCAACCGTCGTGATTGCCTGCAATGGTAGTGCCAAACACTGAAGTTTTAGCATAAATGCACCAATTTGTATAACCTCAAGGTCACCTTTTCTGAATAAACTAATGATTTCATCGGAAAAAGTAAGCCCTATCGCTCCTAAAATACACACGCAAGCTACGCCACTTTTTAGCGTAAACCAGAAACATTGCAACACTCGATCATATCTTTTCGCACCATAATTATACCCTGAGGCCGTTTGGAACGCTTGCCCATAACCGATAAACGCTGAGTTTATGAACATCATAATTCTAGAAACTATACTAATAGCTGCAATCGCTGCATCGCCATACGGATTTGCAAGATTATTAAGAATAATTGATGATACACTGGAAAGCCCTTGTCGGAAAAAGTTCGGCATACCAGATTTTAATATTCGCTTATACATTTTAAGACTTGGCTTGAATTTATTCAGCTTAACTGACATTGTGTTTTTATTAAAATTACATTGGCATATCAAAATAGTGAAACTTACACACTGTCCAATAGCTGTTGCAAGACCTGCACCAAAAATTCCCAAATCAAAGCCAAACATCAAAATTGGATTTAAAAATATATTAAGTATGCTACCTGTTCCAAGCCCAATCATAGACAAAAGTGCATTTCCTTGCGATCTTAGCACTGTATTCATTACATAGCTCATCATCATAAATGGTGCTGCAAGCAAAATAAAACGCGCATAAATTTTTGCGTATGGTAATATGGTTTCTGTAGAACCTAACAGCATAATCATCGGTTCTAAAAATAAATAACCTATTGTAAGTACAGCAAGTCCCACCATACCCATCGTAACAAATCCTGTTGCTAATACACTTTCAGCATAGTCTTCGTTTTGGTTTCCGAGTTCATTTGAAATTACGATTCCACATCCCATAGAAACAGTGAAGCCGATAGTTTGTATAATAGTCATCAGCGAGTAAATTATACCGACTGCACCTGAGGCTGATTGGCCTAGTTGACTTACAAAATAAGTGTCAGCTAAATTATAAATAGATGTAACAAGCATTGTGATTATAGATGGAATCGCAAGACTTGGAATTAATTTGTTAACAGGTGTTTGCGTTAATTTTGCATACTTGGTATCAGATATTGTCGACATTTTCTCTACCTCTCTCTTAATTCAATAAAATTATAAATACTATTATAGACCTTTTTGTGCAAAAAAGCAACAACTGATATACAAATTAATTTTTAATGCAAAAATTTCTCAAATATGCTACAAAAAACACAACTAAACTTGTATACTATTTAGGATTATTACTTTACTCCTGTCATCTAATTTCTTGCAAAAAATGTTGCAAAAATTAGAAAAATATGCTATAATATAGCCTGCTAAAGGAGTAAATTATGAAAATCGAAAAATCAGAAACTTTTATAGTCGGAACTTTTTTAGCCATCGCAGGTGGCTTTCTCGACGGATATACTTTTATTTGCAGAGGTGGAATTTTCGCCAACGCACAGACCGGAAATATGATTTTTTCCGCCCTCAGCCTAACTAGTGGCGACTTTTATATGGCTTTATTTTACGTTTTGCCTGTTATCTTTTTCGCTTTTGGTGTTTTTATCAGCGAATTTATGAAAGTTCGTTACAGCGATGCGAAAAAAATAAGTTGGCAACAAATTTCGTTAGTTTTGGAAATCATCGTACTTATTGTAGTAAGTTTTATACCAAGTGACGACCTCAATGTTTGGGTCAATATTTCGATAGCTATCGTTTGTGGAATTCAAGTGCAAAGTTTTAGAAAACTCCACGGAAATGCCTACGCAACAACTATGTGTACAGGAAATTTACGTTCTGCCTCAGAATGTATGTTTTATGGATTTATCCAAAAAGACGAGCAGATGAAACGCAAAGCTTTTTTATATTTTTGTATAATTTTTATCTTCTTGCTAGGTGTTTTAATCGGTGCTTTTGCAACATATGTTTTAAACGAACATAGCATAATCATTGCAGCTATTATCCTTGCTTTTCCACTGATTTACATACACAACTTTTCTGCTGATAAGTCACAAATTTAAAAAATCTCTTTTTTAAAATATACCAGTTTTTTAGTTTGTAACACTCCAACTTACCACTAGTGCTATCTTTTTTCTCGGCAGTCGCTCGCCGCGTGGCTGATACTTTGTCAAAGTATCCAAAATACGAAAACACAGCTTGTTTTATCAGCAAGTTACAGCCTTATCGCTGCGTAAATAATTTTTCTCTGAAAAATTTTTACTCTGCTAGCCTGTGCTTTTAAATTTTATTTTAAGATTAAGGTAAGCTTTGCTTTTGTGCAAAGTTTTTTTGCTTGCATATTTTTCAAAAACTAAAACCACCTCGAAAGGTGGTTTTTTTATGCATTTAGCACGTTTAATATAATACTAATTCAGAAGAAACGCCTTCTCCGATTGTAATTTCAGTCTCAACTATCCCAAAATATAAATATTTTGTCGAATATCGCACTACTTTTGAATTTGCCGAGTTTATTTTTATGTAAATTGGAAAAATCGGAAGTTTTTCAGAATATAATCCTGTGCTTTCATCTAAAATTTCAGAGCGTATCTCTTCAGTTATAACTGTTTGCTGGGCTTCTGTAGCAATTATTATCGGGTTGTAAGTTATATAGTATACTGAACCAAAAACCAATAATACAGATAAAATTAACGAAATTACGTATGCGTGGTTTGCACTTTTTTTAATAAGAATATATGGGATAATAGATAAAACGAGCGCTAGAACAAAAGTTAATGCAATTTGCAATAAATATACTAAAAGTGGCACTATCGCTAGAATAACCGTATAAAAAATCTCCATAAATTAACCCCAAACTAAAATAATTTAACTACTTTTTTGTCACTATCAAGATAAGTGATTTCACCATTTCTCATTTTTATTTCGTGTATATCAATAGAAAATCTACTAATATATTTTTTAAGATACTGTACTTCATTTTTGTTTGCAAGGCACAGAGATATGCCTTTTGCATCATTTCTACCTGTTCTACCTGCACGGTGTAAATAATCACTAGGATTTTCTGCGATACTCATATGATATACGCAAGAAATATCGTCAATATGCAATCCTCGTGCCGCCAAATCCGTTGAAACAAGGTATTTTAACGAACCATTCGCAAGACCTTTCAGTCCATTTTGACGTGCTTGTTTAGTGCTTTCACTATGAATCGCTACACACTCTAAATTATGATAATTCAACTTTGCGACAGCAGTATTTATGTCGTTTAGCTCGTTTATGAAAATCAAACTTTTCGTAGGTTTCATAATTCCAATAAGTTTTCTCAAATTTTCAAGCTTGTCTCGAGTTTCGCAAACCATATATAAATGAGTGATATTTTGAGGCACAACCTCTTTTGTTGCAGTCTGAATAAGTTTACAATTCGGTGCTATTTCACCAATTTGTTCTATATTTTTCGGTGCAAAAGTTGCAGAAACGAAAACACATTGTGTGTCACGCATAAAGCATTTTCTAACTGCTTTTAGTCCGTCAACGCTTTGTTTGTCAACCAATTTATCAGCCTCATCAACGATAAAAGTCTTAATCGTGTGTGCTGAAACTTTTTTCTTTTTAATAAGTTCAAGCACTCGGTCTATCGTTCCAATAATGATTTGTGGCTTTTCTTTTAGCTTTTCTATCTGCATTTTGATGTTAACGCCACCAAAAAGCACAGCAGAGTTTAAATTTATGCCCGAAACTTTTGCAAAATCACCAACAACCGTATGAACTTGCATTGCCAATTCACGAGTTGGAACGATAATTACCACTTGGTTGCCTTTTTCTACAGGCTTTGCAAAAATCGGTAGTAAATATGCTAATGTTTTTCCCGAACCCGTTTGCGATTTCATAATCACATTTTCGCCCTTTAAAATTTCAGGGATTGACTGAGCTTGCACGTCAGTTGGGATTGTTATATTTTGCTTTCCGAGTGCCAAAACTATAGACTCCGAAAGTCCTATTTCATTAAAATTCATTTAAAAATCCTTTATTTTTATATTTTACCATATATTTACTTTATTTTATCACAAATTTCGACAAAAATAAAGCAAAATTTTCATTAAATCCAAAATAATCTCATCAAAGTTGCAATTGATTCCTCAAGCGTGCAACAAGATTGCGAAGAAAAAGTGGTTGTTGCGATAGCAGATAACAAATTGTATCCATCTGGAGTTTCTACCAAAGCAAGCGATAACACTGCATCACGTGAATACTCAGAAAGTTGTGAATAATCAGAAAAATAGTCTGTTTCAGCCTTTTGTTCGGTAGAAATATTTAAAATTTCACACATTCTATATAAAATCACAGCCATTTGTTCGTGTGTAACGTCTTCATACGGAGAGAAAATTCCGTCTTCTGTGCCATTTATTATGCCAATTTTTTGCAAAGTTAAAACATCTTGGTCTTTTGTGTCAGAAAAAACTTCAAAATCGGTTATTTCTGGCAAATCATAGTCTTTTGACTCCAAAAAATTAGTAATTAGCTTGCAAAAACCAATTCTCGTAATGTTTTGAGTGTACAGGTTGTAGTCTATACCTTCAAATGTTTGCGAAAAGCTTGAACCTATAGTGTATGGAGCGTAATAAATATACGAAACTGACCAAATTGAACTCATTCCGTCTTCAGAAATGTTAAAATCCGTGATGTAATTGCCATTTTGGTCTATTATACTATCAAAAATCAGTTCATCTTCGCTAAAATTAGTTACAATTGCAAATTTTCCATAGTCCACTTCTTCAATGTCATAAAAATTTGTAGCGACAACATTCAGTTCACTATCAATTAGCGAAAAAACATCATCTTTTTTTACTAAATATCGATTTTCTGTAACAAAATCGCAGTAAATTTCGTCAAAATCTTTTATTAACTCGCCATTTGAGGTCAAAAACGCTTGTTTTGCATTATATGGAGTATGTACGTCAAACGCAGCGTAAAACTTATCATCTAGTGTATAAAAACTTGCGTCATAATAAACTTTTGCCATACCATAATTATCAAATTCTGGAACAAAATACTCCGTAAAAATACTATAATTATCCAAAATTGGTTCTAAAAGCAAACTAAAATCGCTGTTTAGCAATCCGAATTTTTCTACCGTAATAAAGCGTTCATACTCGGTTGAAATCACGATTTCCTCTTTCGAAATGATAAGGTGCGAAAAATCGTCTTCCCCAACAATTTTATATTCCGTTGTAAAAGTCGATATTTCACCATCTAGATTAATCAGCGTATATTTGAACTCGTCATCGGCGTAAGATAACAGAATTTCACCATTTTTCAGGTGCAAACAGCTAGAATAATCAGAAAAATCGTACGAAACCTCGCAATTATTAGGAAATTCATACGAATTTTCAAAAAAAGTCGATGCACAAACGCTAGTCGTAAGACTTAAAGTTGCGAGAATTAGTAATAATATTTTTTTCATAAAGCTACCTTTCATTAAGAAAAATTAGTCATTTTCAACCAAAGAAACCGTGCGTAATCTGCCCTTAATTGGCTTTGTTTGAAGAACTTTATGCACCATATCGCCTTTGCCATTAAGTACTTCGACAAAAGTTGAGATATCCAAAATATTAATAATTCCGATATCCGCAGCCGTCATTCCATCAATGCTACAAAGCGTACCAACTATATCGACTGGACGCATTTTAGTCTTTTTACCTGCATTTATATGTATTTTTGTAATATTTTCGCTTAGTTTTGAGCCTTTCAACTCACGAACTTGAGGTTTTTTATCCATTTTCTTATCAAAACCAGTTTTAGCTTGTTCTACCTGTGTTTTAGTAGGTGGAACTTCAAAATCTATGGTTTTATTCAAAAATTCCTGTAGTTCGTCAAACGAATTCATACCACGCTCCGAAACGAACGTAATAGCCTTGCCACCCTTACCAATTCGACCCGTTCTGCCTATTCTATGCACATACGTTTCGCTTTTTTTAGGCATATCAAAATTAATAACTAACGAAATGTCATCTACATCAATACCACGTGCCGCGACATCGGTTGCAATTAAATAACGAAAAACTCCACGTTTGAAATTGTTCATAATGCGAGTTCTGTCAACCTGTTCCATTCCTCCGTGAATTTTATCGCAAGTATATCCATTTTTGTACAAAAAATCGTCGATATCGTCTACATTTGCCTGTGTATTGCAGAAAATAATGCAACTTTCTGGATTTTCTACCGTTGTAATATCACGTAATAATTGTCCTTTTTTATCTTCATCAGCGTGATAAAAAACTTGCGAAACCTTGTCAATTGTTGAAATTTGTTGCTCTATTTCAATTTTTGTAGGATTTTTCATATACTTTTTCGCAATATTTTGAATATCCGAGCTAAAAGTTGCCGAAAGTAGTACTGTTACGCGATTTTTTGGTAGTGCATCTATAATTTCTTCGACTTGCTCGATAAATCCCATCGCAAGCATCTCGTCAGCCTCGTCTATAACAAGGTATTTTATGTTGTCGGTATTTAACGTTTGACGCTCAATGTGGTCGATAACTCGTCCAGGCGTGCCAACTGCAATGTGTGTTTTTTGTTTCAATTCCTTAGACTGTTTCACGAAAGAATCCCTACCATACAGCGCCGAGCATTTTATACGCTTAAAGCGACCAATATTAAACACATCGTCTTTTACTTGGATTGCCAGCTCACGTGTAGGTGTTAAAACCAAGGCCTGAACAGCATTTTCCTCCCATACAATGTGTTCGCAAATAGGAATTACAAACGATGCAGTCTTACCAGAACCAGTTTGCGATTTCACAATTACGTCTTTTTGTGCCAAAATTTCAGGTATAGCCTGGTTTTGCACATCTGTAAACGAAGAATAGTTCAAAAGTTCTATAGCTTTCATTAAATTTTCGGATAAATTAAAATTATTTGTCATATTTTTTCTCATTTCTTTTATATTACTCTATTTTACCACAAAATTATGAATAAAGCCACCTCGAAAGCTTAAAATATTTTCTGCAATATTTAACACAAATTATACATAACTTACACACTTTTAATTGAATATCACATTAAAGTGTGCTATAATTAAACTATAAATATGAGGAGGAAATTTTATGATAAATAACGTTATGCAAAATATGATTACCTATTATACAGGTGACCCGAAAAGAATTCAGCACTTTTTAAAAGTTCATAGTTTCAGCAAATATATAGCAATTTCCGAAGATATCGACCCTCAAATGTTAGAAATTCTAGAAATAGCTGCTCTAACTCACGACATCGGAATTCGCGTATCAGAAGAAAAATACGGTGAATGTGATGGAAAAATGCAAGAGCTTGAAGGTCCTATCGTAGCGCACCAAATGTTGAAATCTATTGGCTGTAGCAAAGAAATAATTGACAGAGTGTGTTTTCTCATCGGTCACCACCATACATATGATAATATTATCGGTTTGGACTATCAAATTTTAGTTGAGGCTGATTTTTTAGTAAATATTTACGAGGCTAAAATGCAAGATGAGGCAATTTTAAACGTAAAAAATCGAATATTTAAAACTAAAGCTGGTTTAGACTTAATCGACACTATGTTTTTAAATGGTAAATAAAAGATTTACAACCTAATTTTTAGGTTGTATTATTTTTTAAATTTTGACAAAAATAAACCTCCTATTTTGTGTGATAGGAGGTTTTAAAATTATTTCATATATCCACCTTTCATAGGTGAAACTGCGTGTTCTGAGAACAATTTTAGTACGCCAGACTCATATTTTGATGCTCTAAGTGTATAATTTTCAGCACGTTCTTTCAAAATCGCCTCAATTTCTTCAGCTGATTTTTTCTCGCCATTAACACCAACAATTGCTAAAATACGTTGCTCAATATCAAGCTCGATTAAGTCATTTTCTTCAACTAAAGCGATTGGTCCACCTTCTGCAGCCTCTGGCGAAACGTGACCAATTGCAGGTCCTCGGCTTGCTCCAGAGAAACGTCCGTCGGTGATAAGTGCGATAGATTTTCCAAGTTCAGGGTCTGAAGAAATCGCCTCGGTTGTGTAGAACATTTCCGGCATACCACTTCCTTTTGGTCCTTCATATCTGATAATTACTGCATCTCCAGGTTTGATTTCTTTAGCAATAACTGCATTTTTAGCATCTTCTTCGCAATCAAAAGGACGTGCAAGAAGTGTCGCTTTGAACATTTCTTTTGGCACGGCACTATGTTTTACAACCGCACCATCAGGCGCCAAATTACCTTTTAATATGCTAACTGTACCATTTTTACCGATAGGAGTTTCGAATTTACGGATAATATCGGTACGTGAAATACCAGTGCCATCAAGATATTTTGCACATTTTTCATAATAATCTGATTTTTTAAGGTCTTCCAAGTTTTCGCCAAGAGTTTTGCCTGTAACCGTCATAACATCAAGGTGTAAACGGTCTTTGATTTCTTCCATAATCGTTGGAACGCCACCTGCATAGTAGAAATATTGCGCTGGCCATTTACCAGAAGGACGAATATCAAGCAAATAATGAGCATCGCGATGCATTTTGTCAAAAGTATCGCTGTCAATGTGAATTCCAAATTCTTTTGCGATAGTCGGAATGTGCAACAATGAATTTGTAGAGCCAGCAATCGCTGCGTGAACGATAATTGCGTTTTCGAATGATTTTTGCGTTACCATATCACGTGGATTAATACCAGCAGCCGCAAGTTTTAAAATTTGTTCTCCGGCTTTTTTTGCTACATCATTTAAATCTGCACAAGTCGCTGGCATAAGTGCGCTACCAGGTAGCATTAAACCTAGCGCCTCGCCCATAACTTGCATTGTAGACGCTGTTCCCATAAACGAGCAAGCACCACAAGATGGACACGCATGATGTTTGTAATATGTAAGTTTTTCTTCGGTGATTTCGCCACGTTTTTGCATAGCGTCATACATACCAATTTGTTCAAGTGTAAGTAAGTCTGGGCCTGCATCCATAACGCCACCAGTAACTAGAATTGACGGAGTGTTAATTCTGCCGATTGCCATCAAATGTGCTGGAACAGCTTTATCGCAGCTTGAAAGAAATACTGCACCGTCAAAAGGCGTTGCGTTGTGGTGAATTTCAATCATATTACACATAGAATCACGTGAAACTAACGAATAGTTACCACCATCGTGACCTTGACTCATACCGTCACAAGTGTCAGTTGTAAAATAACGTGCAGCCTTACCACCATTTGCATTTACACTATCACGAACTATATCAGTAAAACCCAATAAATGAGCGCTACCAGGGTGGCTATCTCCGAATGTACTTTCTATCATAATTTGAGGTTTTGACAGGTCTTCCACCGTCCAACCCATACCCATTCTAAGAGGGTCCATTTCTGGTGCAAGCGTTCTTAATTTTTGGCTTGTCATATTTTTCTTCCCTTCATTTATAAATCATTTTTTATGTAAATTTTTTCAAATCATCACTATAATTTACATAATGTAAGCATACTATTATTTGATAAATTATTTTACCAAATATCCTCCATCAACAGGAATTACTGCTCCAGTTACGTAATCGCTTGCTTTTGATGCCAAGAAAAGTGCCGCACCTTTCATATCATCACCATCGCCCCAACGATTTGCTGGAATTCTAGCTGTAATTTGTGCGTAACGTGGATTTTCTGGGTCAAGCAGAGCCTCATTCATTTCGGTTGCCATATACCCTGGTGCGATAGCGTTTACATTAATACCACGAGCTACCCAGTCGTTTGACATTGCCTTTGTAAGCTGAGCAATACCACCTTTACTTGCAGCGTATGCAGGGATAGTTTGTCCTCCAAAAAACGAAATCATAGAGGCAATATTAATGATTTTTCCGTATCCTTTTTCAAGCATAACATTAGCAGCTTGTTGGCATAAAACGAAGACAGAGCTTAGGTTTACGCTGATAACATCGTCCCAATCGTCCATAGAAAACTCTTCTGAAGATGCGCGTCTTTGAATACCGTGTGAAGTAAGCAAAATATCAACTGTTCCTAAATGTTCCATACATTTATCAAAACACGCATAAACTTCTTCACGTTTTGATAAATCTGCTTTTACACCGTGACATTTAAATCCTCTGTCGCAAAAATCTTGAGCAACTTTGAAAACTTTGTCCGAAGAACCAACAATAGCAACTTCACAACCTGCCTCCATATAGCCTTCTGCCATAGAATACCCAAGTCCACGAGTTGCGCCTGTAACAATAGCTTTTTTACCTGAAATGTCAAATAAATTCATAAAATTCTCCTTATTTATAAAAATAAAACTAAATTTGTCTGTTAATAAAATTTTAGCATTTTAACGATAAAAAGTCAATGCAGAGTTTTGTTTTTTGCAATTTTCCACAAAATATTTAAATTTTACTTTTCTTTGATTTTAATTTACTTGCTGTTATTTGCAAAAAAAGAACCGTCTCAAGACAGTTCCTTTATAATTATATATTTTTACATAAAAACAACTACAGCAATGATAAGCATCATACTTATAATTATATTTAACGAGCTAAAAACTGCTAATGCCGATGGTTTTCCACCTAAATTTTCCCCAAAAACTATCGAAGATGTCGAAAGTGGCGACAACATTGCAATTATAAGTGCTTTTCGAATCTCTATATCGTATGGCAAGAAAAAAATTACTAATGAAACAAAAAAAGAATGTCCATATCTTGCTAAAAGCGCTGATGTTGTCTGTTTTAAATCATCTTTTTTTATTTTAAATTCAATCATTATACCAATCATTATCATAGCTAAAAATGCAGTTGCATTCGCTCCAATATCAGTTATAACGTAAACTTCTTTCGGTAGTGAAAATCCCAAAGTTGGTATTAAAACCATAACTATATAGGTCACAAAAGGTACAGTTGTAAATAATCTTTTTAGAATTGCAGGAATAGGATTTCCACGTTCTTTGTTCACAACAGCAGAAGTGATAGCTGCAGTTGTTCCAAAAACCATTATCGCGTTACCCACATCAAACATAAGCACACAAATAACTGCTGTCGGCGACAAAAAGCTAGCGACAAAAGGTACGGTAAAAATGCCTATATTGTAACCTGGTGTACACATCATATGTAAAATTTTCGATTCTTTATCTTTTTTACGACTAACAAGATAGCCCACAAAAATGCCCATAAAGCTAGCAAATAAGCCTATAACCATAGCGACTACAAGCGAGGTGTCATATTGAAAACTCTGAAATCCAGAAATAATTACACAAGGTAAGTTAATGTTTATAAGCATACCACCAAATACGCGTTTATCTTCTATTTTAAAGACTCCAATTTTTTTCAGCGCATACGCTAGTAAAATTATTATCACAAAGCCCGCGGCTTTCGCTATTATATCGTTCATTTTGCTCTCCTTAATCCAACTAAACTATTCTACCATACTTTTTAGTTGCATACAAGGAAATATTTGAAATTTTTCAATTTTTTATCAGTCATTGTGTTCTTTATCAAATATATTAGCATTTATTTACGTTGCGAAAATAAAAACCGACACCAAGCTCAAGATTACATAATCTTGTGTTTCAACATCGGTTTTAGATGTTTAATCTTTAAATGCGTTAATAGCATTTTTCAGTCTGTTAATAAAAGAACGTTTTTTAGGCTTTCTTTCCGTAGCATCAGCTCTTTTTATCGCATCTTCCATAAGAACTTGCTGGCTATCAATTGCGTTTGTATAGCCTTTTTTCTTAGTAAATTCACCGCTAGGCTGCAAAACTCGGGCTTTTACATTATCAAAATACGAAGTTTCCATAATTTTTGTAAGTTTTTTACGAACTTCTTTATCATAAATCGGACAAGCAACTTCAACACGTTTTTGCGTATTTCTTGTCATAAAATCAGCTGACGCAATGTAAATTTTAGCATTTTCACCCGTGCCAAAAGCATAAATTCTAGAGTGCTCTAAATATCTTCCGACCACACTTGTAATCTCAATATTCTCGGTTTGCCCAGGAATTTTCGGTAAAATACAACAAATTCCACGAATTATCATAATAACCCTAACTCCTGCACAAGATGCTTCGTGTAATTTATCAATAATATTTGTATCTGTAAGCGAATTCATTTTAATGAAAATCTTTCCATTTTCCCCTAGTGCTTTTTGCTCGTCTATCATATCCATTACTGTAGATTTCAACGAAACAGGCGCTACCAACAAATGCTTGTAATTGCCCAAAAGGTTGCCAATTCCCATATTTTTAAAGAATTCCGCCGCATCTTTACCTATATTTTGGTCATAAGTCATAAGCGACACATCGGTATATAATTCGGCCGTTTTTTCGTTGTAATTCCCTGTACCAACCTGAGTTATATATCGAATTTCATTCTTTTCACGTTTAGTTATAAGACAAATTTTAGAGTGTACTTTATAGCTTTCAAAGCCGTAAATTATATTACAACCCGACTCTTCAAGACGTTCCGACCAGTCTATATTGTTTTGCTCGTCAAACCTTGCACGAAGCTCGATTAAAACCGTAACATCTTTGCCATTTTCAGCAGCTGCACACAGATATTCCACCAATTTTGTTTTACTTGCCAGTCTGTAAATTGTAATTTTAATTGACACAACTTCTGGGTCTACAGATGCCTCTTTTATTAACCTCAAAAATGGAGCAATACTTTCAAACGGATATGATAAAAGTACATCTTTTTGCATAATTTGCTTTGTAATGCTCTCATTCATATCGATTTCAGACGGAATTTGAGGTGTAAACTCAGGATATGCAAGATTTTTCTTCTTTTGTTCGCTTAATTTTGAAGAAAGTGAAAACGCTAATCCAAGCACCATTGGTGCACTTGTATAAAAAACTTGTTTATTTTCAAGTGACAGTTTGTCTTTTAAATAGTTTTGTAGTTTTTCACTCATATTACTAGAAATTTCAAGGCGAACTGGTGATAAAACTCTTCTTTTTGTAAGAAGTTTCTTCATATTCTTTCTAAAATCGCTCTCAACTTCGAAATTTTCGTCATCAAAATTCATATCTGCATTTCTAGTTAATCGAATAACAGCTTTTTCTTCCACTGTGTAATTTTCGAAAACCTCTGACACAAACTGCGCAATTACATTTTCCGTTCTAATATAACGCACTTCATTTCCTGGTAAATAAAATAGGCTCGGCACTTGTGGTGGAATTGGGATAAGCCCAAAAACTTCCTTATTTTTCAATTTTAATATAGTTGCAATGTGTAATTTAGTATTGCTTATATGTGGAAAAGGGTGGTGTGAATCTATAATTTGAGGTGATAAAATAGGTAAAATCGACGTTCTAAAATACTGCTTTACTATTTTTTGTTCGCTAGCCTCTAATTCTTTGTATGACAAGTCGTACACACCATTTATTCGCAATTCTTGGTCGATTTCACGATAAGTTTGGTCTTTTTTCTTATAAAGTGGACGAACTGACTTATAAATTGCATCAATTTGCTCCGTAGTAGTCATTCCAGAGCGAACATCTACCGTGTCGCTAATTCCAGCTAAATCAAACAAACTGCCAACTCGAATCATAAAAAATTCGTCTAAATTACTAATAAAAATCGACACGAATTTTAAACGTTCTAAAATCGGAACGTTTCTGTCTTGAGCTTCGTCTAAGACACGTTCGTTAAACTTCAACCACGATAGCTCCCTATTTTGTGTAAATAATGTTGAGTTGCAATTAATTTCCACTCAAAATTCCCCTTTTAACTAAAATATAATGTAAATATCCCTCACGAACGCCATAATCGCTCGTAATTACTGTTTTTGTGTTGTAAAATTCTGCAATAGTGTTTAATATGACAACGCCTGGTGCAAAAGTATGAATACGATCTGGCGATGTTTTTAACACTTTGTCAGTTAATTTTCTAGGCTCTATTGAGGCAATCGAAACAAGCTTTGAAAGTTCGTCGCATTTGTATTTTCCATCCTTGCTTTTGTCCGATAAAATCTTATAAACTGCACGTGCAGTGCCACCAACGCCACAAATTTGGTCTAGAGATAGAGAAATATCAGGTAATTTAATACTTTCTAACTGTTTTTTAACTTCTTTTTGTATATTCGCAATTTCCTTTTTCGTAGGGATTAAATCTTCTACAAATTTATCAAAAATATTTAGCGAACCTATCGGAAGTGACGTTGCGTATTTTATATCTTTATTTTTATAAAACACAAGTTCGGTACTGCCTCCACCGATGTCAACCATAATTCCGCTGTTCATATCCAAGCTTTGTACAGCACCATAATAGTCAAAAAGAGCCTCTTCCTGACCAGATAAAATTTCTATGTTAAACGGTGTTTTTTCCTTCAAATAAGCCAAAACTTCAGCACTATTTTCAATATTTCTCAGCGATGCAGTTGCAAATGGGAAAATTTCCTTCACGCTCATATTTTGCAAAAGCTCATCAAATTCGAGTAAAGCTTGAACCGTTTTTTCGATGCCTTCAGGCTTTAAATTATTTTTTTTATCTATATATCCTGCAAGTCCTGCTGCATTTTTCTTGTTTAGCATTGGAACTATTTTGTTATCTTTTATTTTGTAAATTACTAATCTTATCGTATTAGAGCCAATATCAATTACACCGTACATTTATTTCTCCTGTCTTTATTACGCTACTATTTATTATATAATAATAATGTAAATTTTACCTTTAAAATATGTAAAATTCACGTTAAATCTGTAGCTATTCCTCATTAAAAATCTCAAATTTATTTTTATTGAAATCTATAACCCCATCTTTTTTTAATTTTGCAAGTTCGTTGGACAACGCGCTTCTATCGACGAATAAAAAATCTGCCATTTGCTGTCTATTCAACGGAATTTCGAAGATTTTTCTTCCATTTTTTTGAAATTCTCCGTACAAATAACTCAAAATCTTATCTTT
Source organism: Clostridia bacterium (assembly GCA_044426345.1). Classification (GTDB taxonomy): domain Bacteria; phylum Bacillota; class Clostridia; order Oscillospirales; family Butyricicoccaceae; genus CAYJLC01. The sequence continues at coordinate 65,716 of JAWXUP010000001.1, forward strand.
TGTGGTTCTTTTTGATAGAATATCGATTTTTTGCGTTATATTAACATTTTTGCTAGCTAAAATTTTCAACATATTAAAAACCATTTTACTGTGAAATCCACACGTGCTTTTGCAAACGGTTGTCAATTTTTTGTAATTTATTAGCAAAATTTCACTTTTCACTGTAGAAATCACGCTCACGGGCATTTTTTCTACGTTAGCACACACAAAAGCCTCGGCAAAAAGCTCGCATTCACCCACATTTGATACTATGTTTCGATTTCCATAAAAATCATCTTTTATAATCTGAATATTTCCAGAAAGTACAATTCCAACTAATTCTACCATCTCACCTTGCGAAAAAATCACTTGATTTGCTAAATATTGAACTTTCTTAGCCTCTAAACATTGCAAAAGTGATAAAATATCCTCATCTGAAATATCATAAAATAGTGCTACTTTTTTTAATTTGGGTAAAATATTTTTCAAAATAACCTCATTCCGTTGTAAAAACAACATACTTTATAGCTTAATTATAGTATAATTTATTCATAAAATCAATACTTTTGGAGGTATTTTATGATAAGAAGAATTATTCAAATCGACAAAGACAAGTGCAATGGTTGTGGAGACTGTGTTCACGCGTGTCACGAAGATGCAATTGCCCTAATTGATGGTATTGCGACCCTAATTCGTGATGATTACTGCGATGGTTTAGGTGATTGCTTACCAAATTGTCCTACAGGCGCGATAAGTTTTATCACTCGAGAGGCTACTGAATACGATGATATTGCCGTTAAGAAAAACCAAGCCCTAAAAAAAGAATGTCCATCAACTTACGCTATGTCATTAAACTCAAAAATAACTGATGATGTCGCTAATTTTGTTCCATCTAAATTAAAAACTTGGCCTGTTCAAATAAAACTTGCACCAATAAACGCAGGTTACTTTCACAATGCAGATTTATTAATAGCAGCAGACTGTTCTGCCTTTGCTTATGCAGATTTTCATAATAAGTTTATGCAAAATAGAGTAGTTTTAGTCGGTTGTCCAAAACTTGATATGGTAGATTATTCTGAAAAATTAGCACAAATTATCACGCAAAATAATATAAAAACCATTACGCTCGTTAGAATGGAAGTTCCTTGCTGTGGTGGTCTTGAATTTGCTACAAAAAACGCCTTGTCAGTAAGTGGTAAAATTATACCTCTCGAAGTTGTAACTATTTCGCTTGATGGTAGAATAAAATAGATATAAAGCTTTTATTTGGCTAAATTTTGCAAAATACGCAAAAAAAACGTTGCACCAATGAATTTCGGTGCAACGTTTATTATTTTTTGTAAATTAAAATTAGTGACAACCGCCTGCGCAACCAGCACAACCAGTAGCATTTGGATTAATTAATGTAAGTTGTCCATTTTGAGCGTCGATGATAACGTCGCCAGTCCATGCACGTGTTTCGTCGTTCATAAAAACAGGAACTCCGTCAATCATTTCTGGTTTAGAATCTTCTGTACTTTGAGCAAGGTTGAAACCTAGTGAATTCCCTGAACAAGAGGCTTGTGTGTACATACTTAACGCATCAACACCGTTGTTTTTGATAACTTCTAATAGGATTTCTTTTGCGTTTTCAGTAATAGTCATAATATTTCTCCTTCGAATAAGCTAAATTTATTAACAAGTCTATTTTAACACATTTTATTTGTAAAATGCAAGAGTTTGCAAAAAAAATTGTAAAATATTAAGATAAAACCTGAAACCAAAAAGGTAACAGGCTTTGTTTTTTAGTATAACTGCTCAATAATAGCCGCGTTTGTTTTGCTAATCGCATTTTGCGAATTTTCCTTATCACGCAAATAATAAGCCTGGTAAATTAAATCCACTGCATATAATTGTGCTATTCTAATATCAATTGCAGAACCACTCGTAGGCGCATCAAAAGCACCGTAAACCAAGCAAGTATCACACAAACTAGCAAGCGTTGAATCTGGGTACATAGTTATACAAGCAAGCTTTGCACCAGAATTTTTCGCATTTTTTGCAATGCTAATATTTTCTAGCGTTTCTCCTGAATGTGAAATAAACAACACAAAATCATCTTCGCTTAATATGTTTGATATCATAACTTGCGTGTGAATATCGTTTACAAAACGCACTTTGCTAGTAATTCTGATAAAATGCGTTAGAGCGTCAAGCGCAGTAATTCCACTAGCTCCTATACCGAAAAGATATACGTTTTTTGCGTTTATAATATTGTCCACAATTTCATTTACAGCCTGTTCGTTAACAACAGACATCGTCTTATTTACAGCATTATTATATTTTTTTGCGATTGCATTAGCCATTTCTTTAAAATCAGCGTTTTGAATAGATGAAACACTAAACGACACATCGTCATTTAAACTCAAAGACAGTCTAACTTTAAATTCTTGATATCCGCGAAGTCCAATTGAACGACAAAAACGATAAACGCTAGTATCTCCAACTTCACACTCGTCTGCAAGCTCGTTGATTGCAAGGTAAAGAACCTTTTTCGGATTTTTCAGCACGTAATCGGCAACTTTTTTTTCAGTTTTGGTTAAATTTTTATAAACAGATTTAATTTCTTGGTTAAAATTCGTCATAGCAGTCCTTTTTTAATTACAATAAAAATTTAAAATATCTTTTTGATAATAACAATTTCGCCATATCTTTTACCCTCGACGGGATATTTTCCTAGTTTTTTTGCTTGAGGTCATTATTTACGATATATTCTACACAAATTTGATATTTTGAAGATTTCATTCGCTTAAAAACACTTTTTTAGCAAATTTATATACAGCATTTTCACTATAAATCATTATTGAGATTATAACACATCCTGATATATATTACAATACATTTTCTTAATTTTATCGTTTCAAATACGTTTTTTTTACGTAGTCTCCTCAATTTCGAGAATTTTTTCCTTAATAGCCGTAGCAAGTGCATGGTGAGATTTTGCGTCTAAATGTACTTTGTCAATGTCTGATGCCTCAGCATAATCGTCGGCAACCATATATGGAATATTCAGTTTTTTCGCCAAATCTCTATATAAAGGTATAAGCTCTCTCGAACGCTCTTCACTACCCAACCCACGATTAGGAGTTACGTTTACAACGCCCTCTTTTACAGCACAAGGACAAATCAAAAGAATATTTTGTTTATCGCGAAAAACACCATCTACACAAAAAACTTTTTTTATCAAACGTTCCATACCAACAGTGATAAGTGCAGCATTTGCACCAAAACGTTCCTTAACATCGTTAGTTCCAAGCATAATTACCAGCAAATCTATCGGTTTGTGCGACCTCAAACAAGGTACTATATAGTCAAAACCACATCTTCCCTCTTCTGTAGGGTCGTCGAAAACCGTTGTTCGTCCGCCAAGACCTTCCTCGATTATATAATAATTATCACCAAGTTCTTTTTGCAAAATGCCTGTAAATCGAACATCACGTGAATGGCGAGGTCCACCAGCTGGGTCTGTACCAAATGTATTTGAATCTCCGAAAAATAAAATATTCATAAAAAGCCCCCTTTTCATTTAATTATACACTAAAAATCATATAATCGCAAGGAAAAATGTGTACAAATTTACGAAAATGCTTTTATGATATGTAATAATTAATAATTCTAAACGTGTAATTTATTATTAAAAAATATAAATTTCAGCCTATATATAATAAGGAAAAAAAATGAGTTTGGAATGACATATATAAATGACAATATGAAAGTTATCCAATGTAGTATTTATGCTAATTCACAAGTATTTTGGGATTGGTTTTTGGAAGAAATTTCACAATAATTTTTTGCAAGATTAATTCTTAAAAATAACAAATTAAATCAGTTAAAATTAATATAATTATTGTTTAAAATACGGTAAATTTTATAAATATTCACAAAATGTTCAAAAATAAGCACTTTTTTGTTGACTTCACTGTCTGATAATACTATAATGTAATAAAGTTATAAAAATCACTCGAAAAAGTGAGATTTTAAAGCAAAAAAAGGAGATAAAATAATGAAAAAATTATTAAGCGCAATGCTTGCAATGGCTTTAATGGCAACTGTTTTCACAGGTTGTGATACATCAAGTTCTTCATCATCTTCTGATGGTGATAACACATTCCTAATCGGTGGTTCAGGCCCTCTTACTGGCGACTACGCTACTTACGGCGTGTCTGTTAAACAAGGTGCTCAAATCGCAATTGACGAAATCAACGCTGCTGGCGGTGTTAGTGGTATGACTTTAGCTCTTCAAATGGAAGACGACCAAGCAGACCCAGAAATGGCAAAATCAGCTTACGCTACTTTATTTGATGCTGGTATGAAAGTATCTTTAGGTGCTGTAACTTCTGGTGCTTGTCTATCTGCTGCTGACGAAGCTTACTCTGACGGTATGTTAATGCTTACTCCATCAGGTTCTGCAAAAGAATGTGTTGACTATGATAACGCTTTCCGTGTTTGTTTCAACGACCCTGACCAAGGTAAATACGCTGCAAATTTCATCTACGATAATGCTGTAGCTGAAAACGTTGCAATTATCTACGATAAATCAACAGACTATTCTGCTGGTATCACTGAAACTTTCGTAGCTCAAGCTGCTGAAATCGGTCTTAACATCGTAACTCAAGAAGCTTTCACAACTTCTTCAAACACTGACTTCTCAGTTCAATTACAATCTGTAAAAGATTCTGGTGCTGATTTAGTATTCTTACCAATCTACGCTCAAGAAGCTGCTTACATCTTAGTTCAAGCTGAAACAATCGGTTTAGACGTTATCTACTTTGGTTGTGACGGTTTAGACGGTATCCTTCAAAAAATCGGTGACGAAAACGTTGCTTTAACTGAAGGCGTTATGTTACTTACTCCATTCGCAGCTGACTCTTCTGAACAAATCGTTGTTGATTTCGTTGCTGCTTACAATGAAGCTTACAACGAAACTCCAGACCAATTCGCTGCTGACGGTTATGATGCAGTTTACACAGTAAAAGCTGCTATCGAAGAAGCTGGTATCACATCTCCAGATGCTGATGATTTAAACGAAGCTTTAATCTCTGCTATGACTGCAATCGAAGTTGTTGGTACTACTGGTACTATGACTTGGGGTGCTGATGGCGAACCAGTTAAAAATGCTACAGCTGTTGTAATTACAGACGGCGTTTACGTTGCTTTTAACTAAAATATAATTAATATCAAAGATGATAAGTTCCCACTATCAAACATAATATTTGATGGTCGGGGACTTTCATAGGTTAAAAAAGGAGAAGGAATTATGGGCTTACTTACGAATTTAATCAGTGGTTTGAGCCTTGGCAGTATATATGCGATGATAGCGCTAGGGTATACAATGGTTTATGGTATTGCTAAAATGTTAAACTTTGCGCATGGCGATGTTATTATGATCGGAGCTTTTTCTGTAATTGTTGCAGTGTCTAGCCTAGGGCTACCAGCGTGGGTTTCTTGTATATTAGCTATAGCTATTTGTTTAATTTTCGGTATTACAATCGAAAAAATCGCATACAAACCTCTTAGAAAATCACCACCTCTTACCGTACTTATCACAGCTATCGGCGTAAGTTATTTCTTACAAAGTTTAGCGCTTTTAATCTTTGGTTCAAACCAAAAAAGTTTCCCAAAAGTAATCAATGCAGACCCACTTGTACTGGGCGACCTAACTATTCGTGCTGAATCAATTTTCACGCTAGTTTGTGGTTTTATCATTATGGCAGCTTTGACTTTATTTATCCAAAAAACTAAAATCGGTAAAGCTATGCGTGCTGTTTCAGAAGATAAAGAGGCTGCTGAACTTATGGGTATTTCAGTTAACCGAACTATCACAATTACTTTCGCAATCGGTTCAGCTTTAGCTGGCGTTGCTGGTATTTTCTTCGGTAGTACATATGGTTTCATCGGAGCATACACTGGCTCAATGCCTGGTATCAAAGCGTTTATCGCAGCCGTTTTCGGTGGTATCGGCTCAATTCCTGGAGCAATGCTTGGTGGACTTTTACTTGGTGTTATCGAAAACTTATCAAAAGCATATATTTCAACCGAGCTTTCAGATGCAATCGTTTTTGGCGTTTTAATTTTTGTACTTGTACTTAAACCAACTGGTTTACTTGGCAAAAAAACTAATGAGAAAGTATAGGTGACACAATGAAATTAAATAAAACAAGTAGAAACAATTTAATAACTTACGCTTTGGTACTTATATCTTTTGCAATAATTTTTGCTATGGATTCATTTGGACTTACAAGCCGTCAAATGCAATCTCTTTTAGTTCCAGTTTGTATTAACATAATTTTGGCAATATCTCTAAACTTAGTGGTTGGTTTCTTAGGCGAATTATCGCTTGGACACGCAGGTTTTATGTCAGTTGGTGCATACTCAGGCTGTTTATTTTCAATTTATATGGACGGTATAATTCCTGATATGTTACGTTTTCCTGCAGCAATGTTAGTTGGTGGTATCGTAGCTGGTATTTTCGGTCTTATAGTAGGTATTCCTGTTCTTCGACTAAAAGGTGACTACCTTGCGATTGTAACACTTGCGTTCGGTGAAATCGTGCGTTCTATAATCATAAATCTAGGTATCACTGGTGGTGCGGCTGGTTTGAAAGGCACTCCTCGTGACAGTACGTTTGTAATCGCGTTTGTTGTGCTTATGATTACATTAATTTTTATTACAAACATAACAAACTCACGTGATGGACGTGCTATAACAAGTATTCGTGACAACAAAATCGCTGCCGAAGCTTGTGGACTTAACGTAAATTATTATAAATTAATGGTTTTCGTAGTTGCTGCTTTCTTCGCAGGTATTGCTGGTGTTATTTACGGACATAACTTATCAGTTGTAACTGCATCTGTTTTTGACTACAATAAATCAATCGAAATCTTAGTTATCGTAGTTTTAGGTGGTATGGGTAGCATCAGAGGTTCTATAATTTCTGCAGTACTTATAACTGTTTTACCAGAGGCACTTCGCGGTTTACAAGACTACAGAATGTTAATTTACGCTGTGTTATTAATCATTGTAATGCTAGTATCTTCAGCAGAACAATTTGCTGGTTTACGTGCAAAACTTGATATCAAAAATTTAAGAAAAGCTACAAAAAAAGAGGAGGTGCAATAAATGTCAGTTGTAAAAGTATACGAAGAACGTTTGCTGCGTCCTCAAGATGTTGATAAATCTCCAGTTTTACAAACTCGTGGATTAGGTATAGATTTCGGTGGACTTACAGCAGTTAACGATTTTACCGTTAGTATTGGTCGAACTGAAATTTGTGGACTTATCGGACCAAATGGTGCTGGTAAAACAACAATTTTCAACCTGCTTACTAGCGTTTATCAACCAACTCGTGGAGCTGTCATCGTTGATGGTATCGACACTAAAGGAAAAAGAGTTGACCAAGTTAATAAACTTGGTGTTGCTCGTACTTTCCAAAATATCAGATTATTCTCAAATATGACTGTGTTAGACAACGTTAAAATTGGTCTTTCAAACAGTATGAAAACTAATTTATTGTCATCTTTCACACATTTATTTACATACAAAAGAGAAGAAAAAGTCGCAAATGAACGTGCATTAGAACTTTTAGACGTTTTCGATATGCGTGACAAAGCCGATAGCCTTGCAGGTTCGCTACCTTATGGTGACCAACGTCGTTTGGAGATCATTCGTGCTCTTGCTACAAATCCTTGCATTTTACTTCTTGACGAACCAGCAGCAGGTATGAATCCATCAGAAACTGCATCGCTTATGGATAATATCCGTAAAATTCGTGATACATTCCAAATTGCAGTAGTGTTAATCGAGCATGATATGAGCTTGGTTATGGGTATTTGCGAAACTATTGCAGTTATCAATTATGGTCAAATTATCGCACGTGGAACGCCTGATGAAATCAAAAATGATCCAGCTGTTATCGAGGCATATCTAGGGAAGAAGGTGGAAGAATAATGCTTAAAGTAAATGATATTAACGTATTTTATGGCAAAATCCACGCTATTAAAGGTGTTTCTTTCGAAGTTCACGAAGGCGAAATCGTGTCACTTATCGGTGCAAATGGTGCTGGTAAATCTACTATTTTGAAAACAATTTCTGGATTACTTCATTCAAAAGGTGGTTCTGTTGAGTTTTTAGGCGAAGATATTTCTACAATCGAACCCTTCAAATTAGTGCCAAAAGGACTTGCACACGTTCCAGAAGGCAGACGTATTTTCCTTCAAATGACCGTACTTGAAAACCTAGAAATGGGCGCATATATAAGAAATGACAACATAGACGCAGACATTGCTGATATTTTCAAACGTTTCCCACGTCTTGAAGAGCGTAAATCACAAATTGCTGGTACATTATCTGGTGGTGAGCAACAAATGCTGGCAATGGGTCGTGCGATGATGAGCAAACCAAAACTACTTATTTTAGATGAGCCATCAATGGGTCTTGCGCCTATTTTGGTAGCTCAAATTTTCGAAATCATCAAAGAACTTCACGCATCAGGAACTACGATTTTACTTGTAGAACAAAACGCTGAAATGGCGTTAAAAGTAGCTGACAGAGCGTATGTTTTAGAATCAGGAAATATCACACTTTCTGGTACTGGTAAAGAGCTTGCGACTAGCGAAAGCGTTAAAAAAGCTTATCTTGGTGGATAAAATTATACAGCCTGTTACCGATTTGGTAGCAGGCTGTTTTTTTGTTATGAAAATTGTAGGTATACTGCTATGCAGAGGCGAACGTACTATTAATATGACTGTTTGTGATAAAAAAAAGGTGGAAGTAAACTCCCACCTTAAAATTATGTCCAAATTATACTTAACGAGACCCTACATAATATAAAATCCCTTTTATCTTTAATTGAGATAAAATTATAACATTCTAACGAAATCTTTTTTGCTCTTTATCAAATTTATAGCCAATACTTGCTAATTTTTCGCATAAATCTTGCAAATTCACGTTTTCTTGCTCGCAAAAATCTTCTAGAGAATCGTAAAAATCGCGAAGTTTGGTATTAACAACGCTCAAAAGCATCATTGGGTCATTTGGTAAACTCATCGCAGTTTCCTACTTCACAATTACTTTGTGGAATGCTTTTTTACCTTTTTTTATAACGATTTCGCCATCTTTAAAGTCATCTTTTGCAACTAAAGCGTTAACGTCAGTAACTTTCACTCCGTCAATTGAAACACCGCCACCTTGAATATTACGACGTGCTTCGCTTTTTGAAGGCATAAGTTTTGTAATCACTAATAAGTCAAGAACCGATACTGAACCGTCTGTAAAGTTCGAATCATCAATTTCAGTTGTAGGCATATTTTCAGATACTCCACCGCCAGCAAAAATTGCTTTTGCAGCCTCTAAAGCTTTGTCAGCCTCTTCAACACCGTGAACCATTTGAGTTAATTCGTGAGCTAATTTTTCCTTAGCAGAATTAAGTTCGGCACCTTCCAATTTCTCGAAAGTTGCAATTTCATCAAGTGGCATAAACGTAAGCATTTTCATAACTTTCACTACGTCAGCATCATTAATATTTCTCCAATATTGGAAAAATTCGAACGGAGAAGTTTTGTTAGGGTCAAGCCAAACAGCACCAGACTGAGTTTTACCCATTTTTTTGCCTTCTGAGTTCATAAGCAGTGTAATCGTCATTGCATAGGCATCTTTTGAAAGTTTGCGACGGATAAGGTCTGTACCACCAAGCATATTGCTCCATTGGTCATCCCCACCAAATTGCATATTACAACCATACGTTCTAAATAATTCTAAGAAATCGTAAGACTGCATAATCATGTAGTTAAACTCGAAAAATGAAAGTCCTTTTTCCATTCTTTGTTTATAACATTCAGCACGTAACATATTATTTACAGAGAAACACGCACCAACTTCGCGTAAAAGTTCAACGTAGTTTAGTTTTAAAAGCCAATCTGCGTTGTTTACCATAATAGCTTTACCTTCACCGAATTCGATAAAACGTTCCATTTGTTTTTTAAAACACGCGATATTATGGTCAATAGTTTCCTCTGTCATCATATTTCTCATATCAGTTCTGCCAGAAGGGTCGCCAATCATACCAGTACCACCACCAAGAAGTGCGATAGGTTTGTTGCCATGCATTTGCATACGTTTCATCAGGCAAAGTGCCATAAAATGTCCAACGTGCAGACTGTCCGCAGTAGGATCAAAACCGATGTAAAAAGTTGCTTTACCAGTGTTAATTAATTCTTTGATTTCATCTTCGTCTGTAACTTGCGCGATTAGTCCACGAGCTACTAATTCTTCGTATAACGTCATTTTATTTCTCCTTATTTTCCTTCGCAGGGACAAAAAAACTCCCCTGCTTTAAATATAGCAGAGGACGGAAATTCCGTGGTACCACCTCAATTTACTATAACTTTTCAGCTATAGCCTTACAGACTCAAAAAGTCCTAGCACTGTAACGTGTGCACACGACTTACCCTACTGAAATCAAGTCCGTTCAGGCAGCAACTCCAAAATGTATTTCAACGCACTAACTACTCGTTCACACCAACCACAAGCTCTCTGAAAGCATCACGCATTTACTTCTTTTCTTCAATGTCTTTAATTCAATTATACAGCCTTTTAGCAAATCTGTCAATATTTTTTCTATTTTTTCAGTTTAGTTGACAGTAAAAAGTACTATTAATAATTATCTTTTTATTAATTATACTATTCTGTTTAAAATTTTCTTTAATACCCCTATTATCCAAAATTTTATAGGGTGTCTTATCCAAAATTTTATGCAAGATATAAAAATTTTTATCTAAAACTATCCAATTTCACTATTTTCGGCTAAATTTCCAACCAATTTACATAGCTTTACAAAATCCAAGACGTCGTTATAAATTTCAGTGTGTCTGTTAATATGTCAATTATTCTTATTTTTTTAAAAAACTTATTGTAAAATACAGTACAATTATCTCGTTTTACCATTACTCAACTTAGGTTTTCGGCAGGAGGAAATCCCCCTACCCTAAATTTTATATTTTTCAGCGTTTGAAATCAATTCTTCTGCATTTAAAATCGAAGTGTCAGTTATATCGTCACCACCGATAATTCTTGCGATTTCTTGTTTTCTCTGCTCGCTATTCATTTTAGTAATTTGAGTGAACGTTTTTTCTTCCGTATGAGATTTATTAATCAAATAATGAGCATCAGCCATAGCTGCAATGCTCGCTAAATGTGTTACACAAAGCACTTGCTTTTTACCTGCTACATCGTAGAGTTTACGTGCTATTTTCGCACCAGCACGCCCAGAAACACCTGTGTCAATTTCATCAAAAATCAACGTTCCAACCTCTTCATTTTGCGATAATATATTTTTAATTGCAAGCATAATTCGAGACAATTCACCACCTGATGCGATTTTAGAAAGTGGTTTCAAAGTATCTCCACTATTGGTTGCAATCATAAAAGACACATTGTCAATACCAGTTGCTCCAAGCTTTCCAGAAGGGTCTACAGCGACCTTAAATTTCACTTTGTCCATATCTAATGTGGACAATTCTGAAATTATAGCTTTCTCTAGAACTTCTGCATCATTTTTACGTTTTTGAGACAATTTTTTACCGATTTCAATTAACTCAACTCTGCTTTTTTTATAACTATTTTCTAGTTCTTCAATAGATTTATCAATATTAGAAAGCTTTGAAAATTCATCTTTTGCGCTCTCATAAGTCTCCAAAACTATTTCCAAGCTACCACCGTATTTTCTTTTTATGGAATAAATCAAATCCAAACGTTCTTCGATATGTTCGATATCATCAGCATCAAAATCCATATCCGTGATTACTGTGCTAACTGCTGAAGAAAGTTCTTCAATTTGATATTTAATATCTTCACTTTTTTCGTAAAATAACCTAAAATTATCAGAAATTTCAGAAATTTGCGATAAATTATGTGCTGTTCTATGCATTAAGTCAAATGCATTAGTTTCGCCTTCACTCAGATTTTGATATACAACCGATAACGTACGCGCTGTTTTTTCGAAGTTCTCAAAGACTTGTTTTTTCTGGCGAAGTTCATCTTCTTCTGATAGTGAAATATCAGCAAGTTCAATTTCTTCAATCAAATATTTCAAATATTCAAGTCTATCCTCGATTTTCGTATTATCGTCAACAAGTGATTTAAGTTGCTTCTTAATATCGTAATATTCAGTATATTTTGTATGATATTGCGTCAAAATCTTGTAATTTTCACCAAAACTATCCAAAAAGTTCACGTGATAAACGTCAGATAGCAATTTTTGTCCATCATGCTGACCATGAATATTTATAAGATACGGTGCAATTTCCTTCAATACGCTCGCTGTTACAGGTTGCATATTAATTCTACACACGCTTTTTCCATCGTGAGATACCTCGCGTTTTATGTGTAAATTATCATCTGCAATTTCCAATCCGTAGCCGTCTAAAATATCCACAACGACTTGAGGTATATCGCAAAAAACACCCAAAACGGTACCTTTTTTATTACCATAACGCACAACATCGCGTGAAATTCTTTGCCCCAAAAGTGCACTTATTGAATCAATTATAATGGACTTACCAGCTCCCGTTTCACCAGTTAGGACGTTAAACCCACTAGAAAATTCGATTTCGCACTTTTCTATTACAGCCATATTTTCTATGTGAATAAGCGATAGCATAAAATTCTCCTAAGATAGCATTTTTTTAGTTGTATTTGCAAAAATTTGCGCAGCTTCATTATCTTTCATCGCGATAAAAACAGTGTCGTCACCAGCTAGAGAACCAACTATTTCATCACTTTTTAGTGAATCGATAGATGCAGCCGCTGCACTGCCTAGGCCTGGTAAAGTTTTAACTACAACTATATTTTGTGCAATATCTATTTTAATAACACTTTCTTTGAATATTTTTTTCAAACGAACTGAAAAACTACCATCACCAGTAGAAGATGCAACCGCATATTTTGAAATTCCAGCAGGTGTAGTAGATTTTACCAATCGTAGCTCTTTAATATCGCGCGATACAGTTGCTTGAGTTGTTTCAAAACCTGCCTCAAGTAGTTTCGCAGTAAGTTCCTCTTGCGTTTCGATTTCACATTTGTCAATAAGTTCGATAATTTTGGCTTGTCTTCTAAATTTCATAAATCTAACCTCCTATTTTTCGTTTTAAAACGTTAAAAAATGTTGTACCCTTTACTCTAATAAAAGGTATGTAATCGTTTGATTTTCTTATTTTTATTATATCATTAGGGTTAATTCGCACATTATTATTCCCATCTACAGCAATATATGCTATATTTTGGTTTCTTTCTTCAACTTTTATGGTAATTTCTCGACTTGTTGAAAAAACAAAAGATTTACCACTAAGTTTATGTGAGCAAATTGGCGTCACGCAAATAGCCTCTAATTCTGGCTCAACAATTGGTCCTCCGGCTGACATTGAATACGCTGTAGAACCCGTTGGAGTAGCAATTATAACTCCATCTCCATCAAAATTCAAAGCAGTTTTCCCGTCCGAAAGTACCTCAATATTTACAACTCGAAATGAGTTTTCAGTTTTGACAATTACATCATTTAGCGCAACTTCTTTAACAATTTGAATACCGTTTCGTATAATTTCAAGGTCTAGAATCATACGTTTATCTAAATAAAAATCACCTCGAAAGATATTTTCAAGATATTCTAGCTCTGTAATTTCAAGCTCTGTCAAAAACCCTAAATGACCTAAATTTATTCCCAAAATAGGTATATTTTTGCACTTATTAATGGCTGTAAGCATAGTGCCATCGCCACCGAGCGTAATTATCATCGAACCTTTAAAATCTTTTATGTCAGTATTTTTCACACCATCTATTTTGCAATCATTTGGAACAAAAACCTCGACATCAAACTGCGATAACTTACAAAGTATAGTTAAAATTGCGTCGTGCATATCACCTTTTGACATATTTGGATATAAAAATATACTTTTCATAAACTACCTCATTAATTCTTCGTGTGCATCAATCACAACTTTTTCGACCATTTCATCGACAAATTCTGTAGGTTCGCTTTTTATATGTGCTAAAAATTCAATATTTCCTTCTGGACCTTTAATCGGTGAAAAAGTTATATTTTCCACGTTAAATCCAGCATTTTTAGCATTTTCGAGAAAATTATATAAAACCTCTTTATGCACTTCAGGATCACGAACTACGCCTTTTTTACCAACTTTTTCGCGTCCAGCCTCAAATTGAGGTTTTACAAGGCATAAGATTTCACAAGTTTCTGCCATTAACTGACGCGCTGCAGGTAAAACCAATTTTAATGATATAAACGATACATCTATTACAGCTAAAGTTGGATTATCTGACACTTGTTCACGTGTAACTTTTCGAATATTTGTGCGTTCCATAGGAACAACACGTTCATCTGTTCGAATAGACCACGCAAGTTGACCATAGCCTACATCGATTGAATACACTTTTTTTGCGCCATTTTGTAGCAAACAGTCGGTAAAACCACCTGTAGAGGCTCCGATATCCATACAAATATGCCCTTCTGGCGAAATATTAAAGTAAGCAAGCGCTTTTTCCAATTTTAAACCGCCACGACTTACGTATTTTAAAGTAGAACCACGAACTTCAATGTTCGAATTTTCGTCGAAAGTTGCACCCACTTTATCAGCTTTTTGATTGTCAACGTACACAATTCCACTCATTATAGTGGTTTTTGCACGTTCTCTTGACGTTACCAGTCCTTTTTCGACCAAAAGCACGTCTAATCTTTTTTTACTCACTAAAAAGAGCCTCCTCAATAGTTTTTATAACGCCCTCTCTACTTAGATCACAAAGATTATGCACCTGTTCTACAGTTGCTTGTTTTGTGAACTTATCACCAGTATTAAGTAGCTTTAAAAAGCAAATTTGTTTATTTTTACGAACTATTTCTGCAGAAATCTTTTGACCAAGAGAACCTGTGTTCACGCAGTCCTCTAATATAATAATTTTATCAAATGAAATATTTTCTATAAAATCCTGCAAATCTAGGGTTAATTTATTTATTTTCACAACGCAAAGATCGTGCGATTCAATTAAGCCAAAAATATTGTTTATCAACACACCGTAAGTTATTATGCAAATTTTTCCTTTTTCATTATATACTTTATAATCTAAATCAGCCGTATTTTCTAAGAAATCGCCTTGTGATCCACGTGGATAACGCACGATAACTGGAGAGTTTAATTGATTTATTGCAATATCTAACATTGATGTTTGTTCAGCATAATTACTAGGTGCGAACACTGTGTAATTTGGAATAGAAAGCGCCATTGGAATATCGAATACGCCATTGTGCGTTTCACCGTCATCTCCAACAATTCCAGCTCGGTCAATCGCAAAGACAACATGCAAATTTTCAAGTGCAACATCGTGAATTAATTGGTCATAAGCACGCTGTAAAAATGTTGAATAAATCGCACAAACTGGTGTCATTCCAGATATCGCAAGCCCTGCCGACATAGTCACTGCGTGTGCTTCTGCGATGCCTACATCAAAAAATCTATCAGGATATTTCTCTGCAAAATTCGAAAGTCCAGTACCCGAACTCATCGCTGCTGTAATAGCACAAATACCTTGATTATTACTGGCTAAATTAACTATTGTATCTCCGAAATTTTGCGAAAAATTATCCGCTTTTTTATTGATTACATTACCAGTTGTAGTATCGAATTTGCCGATTCCGTGATAGCGTTCTGGTTGTTCCTCTGAATATTTATATCCACGCCCTTTTTTTGTTATAACATGAATAAAAACCGGTTTTGCAAGCTCTCTTGCATGAGTTAAAACATCACAAAGCGACTTAACATCATGTCCATCAATAGGGCCTAGATATACAAATCCCATTTGCTCAAAAAACGATGTCTCAAGCAATGCCATTTTGAACCTATGTTTCACCCTGTTAATTATATTTGTAAGACGTTCACCGTGAATGGATTTTCCAAGAAATTTTCTTACTATTTGCTTTGTTCCAAGATATTTATCGCTCGTCCTAAGCTTAGCTAAATGCTTGTCTATCGCGCCTACATTTTGTGTAATAGACATTCGATTGTCATTCAAAATAACAATCAACGGTTCTTTTGACAATCCTGCATTATTTAACGCTTCGTAAGCTAATCCACCTGTAAGTGCTCCATCGCCAATTATAGCGACAACGCTATGGTTTTCGTGTTTCAATGTCCGAGCGTGAGCCATACCTAACGCCGCTGAAATAGACACTGATGCGTGACCTGAAACAAATGCATCGTGAACGCTTTCCGACGGTTTTGTAAACCCTGAAAGTCCATCTTTTTGACGCAAAGTATCAAATTTTTCACGTCTTCCAGTTAATATTTTATGCACATAAGATTGATGTCCTACATCAAAAATAAATCTATCTTTTTCCGTGTCAAAAACCTTATGTAGAGCGATTGTAAGCTCAATAATACCAAGATTTGGAGACAAATGTCCACCCGTCTTTGACACGTTTTGAACCAAGAAATCTGCAATTTCAGTACAAAGTTCATCGGTCTGTTCTTTTGATAATTTTTTAAGGTCGCGAGGACTATTTACCTTATCTAAAATCCTATATTCTAACATTATTCTTCCTAAATTCTTACAAAAATTATGCCAATTATAACTCCCAAAATTGCTCCAGCTATAACTTCCAACGGCGTATGTCCAAGTAACTCTTTGAGCTCTTTAGTGAACATTTTTGGTGATGTATCAGCCCAATTTTCCATCATGTAATTTATTATTTTTGCTTGCTCCCCAGCCGCACGTCTAACACCGGTTGCATCGTACATAACTATGCCAGAAAGTGTCAGCGCTATTGCAAATTCAATAGACTGATACCCAGATGTAAGATAAACTGCCGTCGTAAGTGCAAGCACCGTAGACGTGTGAGAGCTAGGCATCCCTCCTGCTCCCGTAAGCCTTGAAAGGTCTAGTTTTCCTTTATACATCGACAAAAGCACCTTTATAAATTGTGCTAAAAACCATGCAATAAACGCACAATTTATTATCGTATTTCTAAATAAAAAATCCGTATGAATCATAATAACCCCTTATTTTTCTCTATTCACCAAGCTCAATGCAAGGTTTTTTAGAAATTCTGTATTTTTAAAAATCCCTATGCTATTTATAGCATTTTGTGTATATTCTTCAACCATTTTTTGGCACTCATCTTTGCTAAAAATGGATGTATATGTCACTTTTTTATTATTTTCGTCACTTCCAACAGGTTTTCCAAGTTTTTCGCTGTCACCATAAACATCAAGCATATCATCGCGAATTTGAAACGCTATTCCTAAATTCATAGCAAAATCTTCCGCACTTTTAATCTGTTCATCTGTACCGCCACCCAAAATGACACCAGAAACGCACGCACATTTTATAAGTTTACCTGTTTTGAGTGAATGAATTTTCTGAAGTTCGCAGATATTTGACACATTGTCATCTATATCAAAAACTTGTCCGGAAATCATACCCAAAACGCCAGTTGATTTTGAAATTTCAGAAATAACTTTCACTACGTTTTTAGCCTGAAATTTACTCGCATTTCTTTCATCTGACATTGTTTCAAATGCTAAATTTAGCAGTCCATCACCAGCCAAAAGAGCTAAAGCTTCGCCAAAAACTTTGTGATTAGTAGGCTTACCACGTCGAAAGTCGTCGTTATCCATACAAGGTAAATCGTCGTGAATTAACGAATAAGTATGTATCATTTCCAAACTTATCGCATAGGGTAAAGCATCTTTTTCTGGAATTTCCAGCATTTTTGCAAACTCTAGAAGTAAAATCGGACGTAAACGTTTTCCGCCTGCTTTTAAGCTATATTCCATAGCATTTTTTATTTCTTCATTTTCGCTTAACAAAAATTCATCAAAATTATTTTCAATTAAATCTATATAATGTTGCATTTTTTTAGTCATATTTACACCTGCTCATCGCCTGTGATATATGTGATTTTTTGCTCTGCTGTATCTAAAATTTTATTGCACTCAAATGCAAGTTTTGTGCCTTTTTCATAAAGTTCTATTGATTTATCGAGTGGAATTTCGCCTTTTTCCATTTTTGAAACAATACTTTCCAGCTCTTTTATCATACTTTCAAAAGTTGCCATTTTAATCTTCCTTTATTTCTAAAATCTTCGATTTGATAACCCCATCGCTATATTTTGTAGTAATTTCTTGTGAAATCTTAACTTTTTTAACACTTTTTATGATTTTTTCGTTTTCGTCTAGCGAATAGCCAAAACCACGACTCAAAACTTTCATTGGGCTATAACCATCTATATAAGCCATAATCTCAACAGTTTTTTGACGCTTTTTCGATAAATTCATTTTATAAGCATTTTTTATTGTTTTATCTGCCAAATTTACACGATTTCTATAATTTTCCACTAAAATCTTAGGATTTTTAAGTTTTGACGTTAAAAAATCAATGTAAATTCGTTTTTCATCTATATATTTATTTGGACTAAGCACCTTGAGTTTTAAAACTTGTGTTCTTTTTTCAGAAATTTCAGTTTTTATTGCGTTATCCATAATATTTTGTGCATTTTGCAAGAAGGATTTAACGCTTGTCGCATCTGGAACGACTATTTCCGCCGCATTTGACGGAGTTGATGCTCGAACATCTGCAACAAAATCCGAAATCGTAAAGTCTGGTTCGTGTCCCACAGCAGAAATTACAGGAATATTCGACGCAAAAATCGTGTGCGCTAACATCTCTGAGTTGAACGCCCACAAATCCTCAATCGAACCACCTCCGCGACCTATTATAATCACGTCTGCAAGGTTTAAATTATTGATGTAATTTATAGCGTACGCAATTTCATTCTCAGCACCTTCACCTTGAACTTTCACTGAATACACCAAAATTTCTGCAAGTTTGTAACGATTTTTTAAAATTCTAAGCATATCTTGGACTGCTGCACCAGTTTTTGCTGTAACAATAGCGATTTTTTCTGGAAAGCGTGGTAATTCTTGCTTCAAATTTTGATCAAAAAGACCTTCTTTATACAGTTTGTTTTTTAACTGGTCAAAAGCAAGGTGCAAATCGCCAATACCGTCAGCTTGAATTTCTTTAATATACAGCTGATATTGTCCAGATTTTACAAATGAACTAACTCTACCAAAAGCGATAATCTGCATACCATCTTCAAGCTTTATACGAACTTTTAAAGCGTCAAACTTGAACATAACTGCACTTATTACACCATTTTCATCTTTTAAACTAAAGTAATGATGTCCAGAACTGTGACGTTTATAGTTTGAAATCTGCCCTCGAATAAAAATTTGTGACAATACAAAATCATCGTCCATCAGCCCTTTTATATACTCATTAACCTCGGTTACAGAGTGTATTTTATCCATTTCTTTGACGGTCAAACGAGCCTAAAATACCGTTTACAAAAGAGCCAGCTTCTTCGCTATCGTAATCTTTTGCAAGGTCTACAGCTTCGTTTATAGATGCGCCAACTGGAACATCTGTATATTTCATTTCGAAAATTGAAAGACGTAAAATCGCCAAACTTACTTTCGAAATACGTTTAATATCCCACTCTTTTGAAAGCTCGCTGATGTGTGCATCAAGCTCATTAACATGCGCAAAAACACCATCAACACAGTCTTTTATGTATTTTGAATACACGTCTGGAATTTTTTTTGCGTAGAAATCCATCTCGTCAGAAAGTGTGAAAAAAACGTCTGGACCCATTCTGATGTCCATAATTTGTCCCCACTCGTCTTGACTTTTAAATTCCATTTCGAAAATCATATGAAGTGCAATTTGTCTCGCTTCTCTTTTATTCATTCTAAAATCCTCCGATTTTTTATTATTCATATATGTATATTATTATACACTATTTGTTATGAAAAATAAAGAGTTTATTTGAATTTAAATTGCATATTTTGTTTAATATTCAAATTTTTCACATACTGTACATAATTTATCCCAAAAGCACGTAGAATCAACGCGTAAAAAACTGTTCCAACACCTACAGTAATCGCTATTGTTGTGATTTCGCTTGCTAAGTAATATGACGAAATTATGAACGAAAATTTTATTGCTATGTATAAAAATCCACTACAGAATACTGGATTAAGTACAAATTTCGTAAAATTAAATCGCTCAGTCTTAAAAATATAAGTTGAATTTAGCGAGCATACAATCAAAGGGCTAGCAATCATACCAACGATGTAGCCATAAATATTAATGCTCGGAATTTGACATAAAAGCACGGTTATGGCAAGCTGTACAAATTCTCCGATTACGCTGTGAAACACAACTTTTTTCTCGTGACCCAAACCGTTCAAAATGCTAGCCGATGTTATCTGGTAATACATAAAAATCACACTTAAACCTATCATTTCTATATAAAATTTAGGGAATTCTGTTGAAAATAACAACTTTCCGAGTGGTTGTGATAAATACACTAAAAACACCGTCGCAGGTATGCCGATAAGTCCCGTAGCCTCAAAAGATTTATTAATTTTACGCGTGATATTTACAGTGTCAAAAGATGCTTTACTCTTAGAAATATTCGGCATAACCACCATCGCATACGAGCTGATTATTGCAATCGGAAGTAAAATAAGTGGCATAGCAATTCCAGAAATTATCCCCAATTCTGACAGTGCCTCAGCGTGCGTAAACCCTGCTTTTACCAACATTTTCGGCAAAAGCACCGTACTCGCCGACGAAATCACGTTATTTATCGCCGCAGCTAGCGAAATTGGAATTGCAACGCTTACAACATCGCATAGTAATTTATCATTGTTTTTACGGTCAGTTTTGTAGATTTTTTTATAGCACACGCCCAAAAATATTATGCTAAAAATCTCGCTCATAGTCATTCCCAGAACTATTAAAAAAGCTATTTTTGCGTAATTATCATCTCCGAAATTATATATAAGTGACAACACGATAATTACACGTAGAATTTGCTCGGTTATTTCAGAAAACGTTGTGTATTTTACTTTTTTTATTCCAATGAGCGAATTTTTTATAATATTTTCAATTCCCGTCAATAAAATGCAAACTAACATAATGTAAATTGCATCTTGCGTTCGCACATCACCCAGTATATTTGTCGCAATAAACTCCGGAAACGCTGTAACAATTATTGCACAAGTACCCAAAATTGATAGAAAAACCAGCACGCAACACTTAATAGTAGTCTTAATTTTCTCGATTTTCCCTCGCGAAAAGTACATCGCAGACCTATTCGTCGCTACTAAACACACACCAGATGTACTAACGCTTAAAATTACAGAATATAGCTGCATTGTAAGTTTATACACACCCAATGCCTCTGTTCCAGCCATATTTGTAAGGAAAATCCTATAAATAAAGCCTATTGCTTGCAAAATCACGCTAGAAATACCCAAAATGCTTGCTGTATAAAAAACCGACGCTCTGTTAATTTTCATTCTAAACCTCCAAGATTGTTAATTTTTTGTTAATCTTTTCTTTTTTGACAAAAAATTTAATATTCTTATGTTATGATAAATATGGAACATAAGTAACTTTTTGACGTCTAAACCAATATATGTAAAAATTAGGACCAATTTTATTATGTTTCACTTTAATGTATGTGTTAAATTTATTAATTAACAAGGAGAAAATTATGAAAACTAAGAAAAAAATAGCGACGATTATAACCCTCCTAATACTAGCTGCTACAATAGGTGTCGGTGTGTATTTTATTGTCAAAAATCTTACTAAAGAGCAACTACCAGACGGCTCTGAAGGTATGCTTTATCGTGGTTATATAGAAAGCTCGGTTACTGGTTCTGGTAGAACGGTAGCGCAAAAACACGAAAAGCTAGGCACCGAACTAAAAGGTGAAGTTTGGGACGTCTATGTTAAAACTGGTGACACAGTGTCAGTTGGAGATTTGCTTTTATCTGTAAATCCTGAAGACATTCGCGAAGACCTAAATGATGCTTTAGATGTTTATGATGATGCTCTTTTATCTGTAAATACAATTCAAACAAAAATCAACAATTTGAGCGTTAAAGCTCCGTTTACTGGTAAAATAGTATCAGTTACTGAACAAAGCGAGGGTACTTACGTATCCGAAGAAAGCGTTTTTGCTACTATTGTAGATGACTCTACTATGAAATTATCTGCATACTTTTCTTATGGTTATATCGACCAAATCAAAGTTGGTCAGCAAGCTTTAGTGTCTATTCCAGCCACTACAAGCAATTTAACTGGCACAGTGTCAAATGTAGAAAACGTTAAGAAAATCACTACAGATGGTGCTATTTTATTCAAAGTTGACATTTCTATCGAAAACCCTGGCACGCTGACTAAAGATATGATTGCAACTGCAGTTATTACCACTGATTTAGGCGACGTTATGCCCGCCGAGTATGGTACTTTAGACTACAATCGCACGCAAGATATCATTCTAAAAGCGAGTGGTGAGCTTATCTCGAAAAACGTTAACGAATTTTATACATATAATGTAGGCACTGTTTTGGGTGTAATCCAAAATGAATCGCTTGCAAACGAACTAGCCTCTGCTAATCGAACATTAACTTCTGCTCAAGAAACCGTAGACGACATCAACGAGCTACTCGTGCAAACCGAACTTCGCTCGCCTATCGACGGTATGGTAAGTCAAGTTTCTGCTGTAATCGGCGATGAGCTTGACGCGTCAACAACTCCGATTTCTATATCTAATTTACAAACGTTAAAAATCGATGCCGAAATCTCCGAAATAGATATAACCAAGGTTCAAATGGGTATGCCTGTAAATATAACTTACGAGGCGACAGATGGAATGTATAGCCTAATGGGTGAAATCACCTCGCTAAGTTTCGAAGCGTCAACTAATAACGATATGTACAGTTCACTGACAAAATTTCCTTGCACAATCACGATTTTTGACCCACAAGATTTGCGTCCTGATATGAATGTGCAATATAGCATATCTGCCTCTGTAATTGACAATGCGTTACTTGCACCTGTAAGTGCTGTTGTTCAAACCGATATCGGACCTTCTATCTATATAAAACCGGAATATGCTGAAGGTTTTGAAACTTTCCCTATAACCGACGAACGCATTCCAGAGGGTTATGTTGCAGTGGCTGTTGAAGTTGGTATTTCTGACGGATATAACTCGCAAATTTTAACCGAAATTCCTGAAAATGCTGAAATTTATATGCCAAATAGTTCGCTTATGCAACAAGGTTTTGATCAATATGGTGGTTACGGCGAAACATATTACTATGGATAAGGAGATGCTATGGAAACTTTAATTTCTGTTAAAAACGTCAGCAAAATTTACAACGAAGGAAAACCAAACGAAGTTCGTGCGCTTGATGACGTATCTCTTACTATAAATTACGGTGAGTTCGTTGCGATTTTAGGACAATCTGGCTCTGGAAAATCTACCCTTATGAATATTTTAGGTGCGCTAGACGTTCCAACTTACGGTGAGTACACGTTGGCTGATATTCCAGTAAGCACTATGAAATTATCTAAACTTTCGAAAATCAGAAATGAGCAAATTGGCTTTATTTTCCAAGGATTTAACCTAATTCCAATGCTTTCTGCTATAGAAAACGTGGAACTTCCGTTGATTTATCGTGCTATGAGCAAGAAAAAACGCAAAAAAGCTGCTTTTGATGCCCTAGAGAGTGTAGGACTAAGCGAGCGTTTACATCACAAACCAACCGAACTTTCTGGTGGTCAGCAACAACGTGTCGCAGTTGCTCGTGCAATAGCCTCAAATCCACCTATAATTATGGCAGACGAGCCGACTGGTAATTTAGACTCGAAATCTGGCGTTGAGGTTATGAAAATGCTAACCGATTTAAATAACGAACAGGGTGTATCTATCATTTTAATAACTCACGATAATGAGCTTGCAAAACTTGCAAAACGCACAATTACAATCAGCGACGGTAAGATTATCTCTGATGTTACAAACGGAGGTATATAATGAATATTTTTCAAACTATAGTAATGGCGATAAAATCGATACTCAACAACAAAATGCGTTCGATTTTAACTATGCTCGGTGTAATCATCGGAGTAAGCTCAGTAATAACGCTTGTTTCAGTGTTCCAAGGCGTTCAACAAAAGACGATGGAGGCGTGGTTTTCTGCTGGCACAAACCAAATTCAAGTTAACTATTGGGGCGAAGAAACCGACTTCACCGAAACGCTAACCGAATTTGTACAAACAAATTTATCCGACGAAATCCAGACCATCACACCAGTTACTGACACAAGCATTCAACCTGTATATCTCGACAAAATGCCTAGTTATTGCAGGGCTGCGTACACTGATGAAACCTATATCGATATGAAAGGCTACGAAATCGCACAAGGCAGAAATATCGCTTACGGTGACGTGAATAGCCGAACAAAAGTAGTGTTAATCGGCGAATATCTACGCAAGGAATTTTTCGGTGGACTTACAAACGCAGTCGGTCAAAAAATCAAAATCGACGGTCAAGACTATACCGTAGTTGGCGTTCTTGAGGAAAAATTTGACGGAACTGAATGGTCGGAGGACAACATCGTAATCCTTCCCTACTCAACAATTATTTTCAACTCAAACGAAAATGGAAATTCCTCTAATATTTACTTAACTGCAGTCGATGGTGATAGTACAACTTACACCGTGGAATATATTAACAATAATTTTTCAACTGTATTCAGCGATGCCTCAGGTGTTTATGCCTACACAAACAACGAATGGATTGATAATTTAAACGAGCAAAGCCGAATGATGTCGCTTGCGATAGGTGCTATAGGTGGTATTTCGCTACTCGTTGGTGGTATCGGAATTATGAATATTATGCTAGTTTCGGTTACCGAGAGGACTCGCGAAATCGGTATTAGAATGTCCATCGGTGCTAAAAGAAAAAATATAATCGGTCAATTTTTGATAGAGGCCGCTGCTGTTTCTGGTTTTGGTGGAATAATCGGCATTGCAATCGGCTCATTTGCCACGGTAGTCATCGGTTCTTTCATAATTCAAGATATTATCTACCCTTCTATAGATATTATAATCGGCTCGTTTTTATTCTCGGTTTTCCTTGGAATTTTCTTCGGATTTTACCCAGCAAACAAAGCATCTAAATTAAATCCAATAGATGCACTTCGTACACAATAAGGAGGTTTTTATGTATAAATTCAAAAAAATTGTAGCTATATCGCTAACTTTAGCGACGCTACTTGGCACTCAGACTTTCGCTTTTAATGATATAACTGACACACTGGTTGAAAGTTCAGCGAACACCTTATCTTCGCTTGGAATTATAAACGGTGTTGGCAACGATAATTTCGAACCAAACGGTAATATCACACGTGCTCAATTTGCCAAAATCGCCGTGTTAACACTAGGTGGCACCAACTCTTCCAACTACAAAAATTTCACGATTTTCCCTGATGTTCCTCATACTCACTGGGCGTCGGCTTATGTAAATATGTCAGTTAAGGAGTATGGAATAATCAAAGGTTTGCCAGATGGAACCTTCAATCCTGAGGGCAACATTAAATTTTCCGAGGCTATCGCTATGATGCTTTATATGTTAGACTACGAAATCGCCGATATCGGACCTTTTTGGCCTACGGATTTCGTTGATAAAGCCGATGAATTAGGTATAACTGACGGAGTGAATTTTTCTAATGCAGATGCTGAATACGTAACTCGTGGCGATGCTGCGATTATGATTACTAACCTCTTGCAGACCGAAACAAAAGAGGGTCAGCTGTTAATAGAATCTGCGTTTCCATACACTGATACAGACTGTATGTTACTTGCAACAAGTGCTACTGACAGTACGTTAAACGACAATCAAGCACGAGTTTACATAGGTGGTTCTGAAGTTATAAAAACATACAATTTACCGAATATAAATTATGGAGCAAGTGGAACTTTCGTTTATGAAGACTCATCAAAATCAAAAATTACGAGTTTTATCCAAGATGGTTCATCTGAAATTTTTGTGCTAAAAAATGTATATATCGACAAAATCGTAACGGTAGACGAGGAAATTTATATTCCTAGTACCACAACTCTTATTATTGACGGTGAAATTTCCACTTATGGCGAGTCTTGGCTTGATATTTTCAAAGGTTCTGAAATTAGTATAAATTACGATACACTAGGAAATATTTCGTCAATTACTGCAAATAATATTATCTCAAATTCTTTTCTCTATGATGGCACTCAGTCGCTTTCTGGTTTTGATATCTACAAGAATGGTGTTAAAATCAGCGTGTCAGATATAAATAAAAATGATGTTGTAATGATAAGCAACGACCGTGCTTATGTGTCGGATATCACTGTAACAGGTTTTTATGAAAGCGCAACACCTTCTGTTTTTTATCCTAACGAAATTACAATTTTAGGCAGTGATTTTAACATTCCAGAGCACGTTCGCGCACAATTCAGCTCACTTAATTTACAAGATGTAATCACTCTATTTTTTGATAGCAATGGCAACATCGCCTTCGTGCAAAATGGTATCGCAAAAACACAAACTGCCTATTTAAATTCTTTTGACGGTACTCAAATCAGCATCACCATCGATAATTTATTAACCACTACGCTTACAATCGACCCAGATGACTCATCGTATTTTACCTCTAGTTTCGAAGAACTTTCTAGTATTTATAAATATATCGGGAAATTTGTGGATTTAACTTTTAGTTCGCGTGACAAAATAAAAATTACCGAAAACGCTGATTTCAGCTATGTTTCACAAGATTACGATGTAAAAAATGCAACAATCGGTACTGAAAAAGTTGCCTCAAATGTTCAAATTTTTGAAGGACTAAGCTCTAGCAGTGCATACTCACCAATAGATTTTTCAGACATAACGCTTGATGTAATTCCAGCAAAAAACATCATAAGTTGTGCCAAAAACAGCGACGGATTAATCGATAAAATTATACTGACAAACGTTACTGGCAACAATTTAGACTATGGTTTAGCGACAAGTTATCAAGAGGAAATTGAGTATTATAATTCAATAACTGACAAAATGTCAAGTTATAAATCCAACAGTTTCAAGCTAACCACTGCTAGTTCTACGTTGAATTATCCATCAATAAATTACAGCAGAATGTATTCCGTTCCAGTCGGTATTCAAAAAGGCCTGTCTGACAAGCCATATAAACAGTTTGTAGCATATACCGAACTCGAAAAGGTTGCAACTGTTGATACTGACGCATTTTTTGGTTCGAAATACATAAAAACCGACGATATACTATATAATATAAGCGAAGAGGTTGTAGTATTTGATGACAAAAACGACCGTTTTGTAGAATTAAACTATGCACGTCAAAATTTCACGTCTTTCGAACTTTTTATGGATAATTCTTTGCAAAATCCAATGATTCGTGTTATAATTGTAGAATAATAAGTCTCAATTATGCTTAACATACAAGATATACAAGTCCTTTTATCTTTAATTGGGATAATAATATAAATTTGCAAGATATTAGTTCAAATGGAGGTTTTATGATTAAATTTTTCAGACGGATTTTATCCAGTAGAGTATTTATGGGTGGACTACTAATATTAGTTCAACTTGGAATTTTATTGTACTTTTTGATGTTTTTAACAGGTCGTCATCCACATCTTTACACGATTTTTCAACTTATAAGCATTGCTATGGTTTTATGGCTAGTTATCAAAGAAGATAATCCTGCGTACAAAATTTCTTGGATAATTATGATTTTCACCTTCCCTTTAGTTGGCGGTATTTTTTATCTAATTTTCGGAAATACACCGTTTAATCGTACTCGTATGAAAAACTTGAAAAGCATCGATAGATCACTATGGAAACTCGACGAGGAGCGTGTTCCTATTGAAAAAATTTCGCAAATTGATCCCAATTATGAGCGAATATATAGATACGTAAGTGGAGTTGGTGGTTTTCCTGTTTTTGAAAATTCAAACTGCGAATATCACAAACTCGGCGAAGATTTTTTCGATTCTCTGCTTGAAAATCTCAAAAAAGCTGAAAAATTTATATTTATTGAGTATTTCATCGTAGAACCAGGCATTATGTGGGACTCTATTCTAGAAATTTTAATTCAAAAAGCTGACGAAGGCGTCGAAGTTCGATTTATGTATGACGATGCTGGTTGCCTCAGCACTCTTCCTCCGCATTACCACAAAACCCTAGCCGAATTCGGTATAAATTGCGTGCGTTTCAATCCGTTTCGACCAACTTTGCACACCTATTTAAACCATCGCGACCATCGTAAAATCTGCGTAATTGACGGTGATATCGGATATATGGGTGGAATTAATCTAGCCGATGAATACATAAACGAACGTGAGCGTTTTGGTCACTGGAAGGATATGTCTGTCGTATTTGACGGTGACTGCGTAACCAGCTTATCACTTATGTTTATCGAGCTTTGGGAAAGTTCTTGTGGTGTGTGTGAAAAAGATTATTCAAAATACATTTCAGACAAAAAAACTCCAACCAAAGGCTATATTCAACCTTTCAGCGACAGTCCACTGGACAACTACAATATCGGTGAAAATGTCTATATGCAAATCATAAATTCAGCGCAAAAATATGTTTATATCACCACTCCGTACCTAATTTTAGACAACGAAATGGTTACTGCGCTTATCATTGCAGCACAAAGTGGTGTGGACGTTAAAATCATCACGCCTCACATACCAGATAAAAAATATATACACCCTGTAACTCGTTCTTTCTATCCTCAACTAATTTCTGCTGGCGTTGAAATTCACGAGTACACAACTGGGTTTATGCACGGAAAAGTTATCATTGCAGACGATAATATCGGTGTTGTTGGCACAATAAATATGGATTTTCGTAGTTTTTATATGCATTTTGAATGTGGGACGCTTCTTTATGACTGCCCTGTTATAAATGACATCAAGAAAGATATTTTGCAAACGTTAGAAATTTCGCAAGAAATAACTCGTGAAGATTATATTAAAACACCGAAAATTCTACGTGTTCTTTATTCAATTTTAAGAATTTTTTCACCTATGATGTAAAGGAGATTTTATGTACGATATTTTAATAATTGGCGGTGGCACAGCCGGAATGTCCGCTGGAATTTACGCAAAACGCTCTGGTCTTAACGTTTTAGTCATCGAAAGCAACGTCCCTGGTGGTCAAATCGTTAACACTCCCGATGTTGAAAACTATCCCGGGATATTAAAAACTACTGGTTTTGAATTCGCAATGAAACTTATGGAGCAACTTTCAGCTCTTGATGTTGAGATTATGTACGACCAAATTTTAGATTATGATTTAAAATCCGATATTAAAAAACTAACTTTTGCCGACAAAACCATCGAAGGAAAAACTATCATAATTGCAAACGGAGTTAATCGTCGTGAACTTGGTTGTGAGGGCGAAGATAAATTCAAAGGTTCTGGCGTTTCATACTGCGCAACTTGCGATGGTGCTTTTTATAAGGACAAAGACGTTGCAATTGTTGGTGGTGGTAATACTGCTCTGGAGGACGCTCTTTTCCTTGCAAACAACTGCAAAACCGTGTATTTAGTACATCGCAGAGATGAATTTAGAGGTAATAAAATCCTTGTAGATGCTGTGTTGAAACGTGAAAATATCAAAGTTTTATACAACTCGCAAGTAATCTCGATAAATGGTGATAAAGTTGTTTCTTCGGTTACCATCGACACTAGTGGACAAGCTGTAAATTATGATGTATCTGGCATTTTTATCGCAGTAGGACTAATACCATCAAACGAAGTTTTCCGTGGAGTTATCGACCTAGACGAAGGTGGTTACATCAAAGCAAGCGAGGACCTTTTGACTAACGTACCTGGCGTTTTTGTAGCTGGCGACACACGCACAAAACTTTTACGTCAACTAATAACTGCCGCATCTGATGGTGCAATTGCTGCAGTTCAAGCTGCTATGTATTTGAATTAAATTCAATATGAAATTTACAAAGGGTTGTCATTTTCGACGACCCTTTTTCAGCCTTAAAAAGCCTAGTATATATTGACAAATTGTAAATTATTTTCAAAAATGCCAAAAAACTGGAAAATTTTTCTTTTTCCTCTTGAAACGTATATTTTTTTGTGATATACTTAAATTAATAAAAAAGGAATATTTGTATATAATAAAATATGTATTGAAATTTAAGGTGGAATTTGTATGAAAATAATTTTAACTAAAAACTACGAAGAATTAAGTCAAAAAGCTGCTGAAATTATAGTTTCTCAGGTAAATAGTAAGCCAAATAGTGTTCTAGGCCTAGCTACAGGCTCAACTCCTGTAGGAACTTACAAAAAAATCATAAAAATGTATAATGATAGTAAAGTAGATTTTTCTGACATTAAGACTGTAAATTTAGATGAATATCGCGGTTTGGATAAATCTTCAGACCAAACTTACTACCATTTTATGAATGAAAATTTTTTCCAATTTGTGAATGTAAGCAAAGAAAACACTCATATTCCAGATGGAACTAATTTAGATGCTGATGCTGAATGTGAAAAATATGAGCAAACTATTCTTGATTTAGGTGGTATAGATTTACAGCTTTTAGGTATAGGTCACAATGGGCATATCGGTTTTAACGAACCAGATGATAGTTTTGCTACAAAAACGCATTGCGTAACTTTAGACGAAAGTACAATCAAAGCGAACGCAAGATTTTTCGAATCAGAGGCTGATGTTCCAACGCAAGCTTACACCATGGGCATCGGAACTATTATGTCAGCGAAAAAAATCCTGCTTGTAGCGACTGGTGAAAGCAAGGCTGATATTTTATTCGAGACCGTTTTAGGTGATGTTCGTCCTCAAACACCATCAACAATTTTGCATATGCACCACGATGTAACAATCGTTGCAGACGAGGCTGCATTGTCAAAAATCTTAAAAATTTGTCCTCAAATAGTAACTAAATAACAAAAAAAGCTCTGTCGAAAAAAAATCGGCAGAGTTTTTTTGTTTTTTTGGAACTTTTTCTAATTTTACTCGTCTAAAGAAATAAATGGAGGTAAATTATGAAAAAATTGCTTTTAATAATGATAATTTCCGCAACATTGGTAGGCTGTTCTAGTACGTCTTATGATTCTGCAATGTCAGAAAATTCTTCTAGCTCAACCAGTTCATCTATGAGTACGACTGTCGTAACTGAAACCTCCGACAAAACAGTGACTAGTGATGAAATGTCTGAAAAAATGTCATATACTGTAGATATTTCGCTTGAAACAAAAACTTTCGACGAAAATATTCAACTTTTAAACCAAACAACTGAAAAATATGCTGGTTTTATTGAAACTTCACGAATTTATGGTGATATTCAACGCAACGCTTACTACACTATTCGAATTCCTACTGTAGATTATTTAGCGTTTTTATCTGAAATTGAAGGTTCTGGCAATGTTTACAGCACGTCAACAAAAACTGAAAACCTTACTAGCCAATTCATTGATGTAAACGCTCGACTTTTAACGCTTGAAACGCAGGAAACTCGCTTGCTTGAATTACTTGAAATCGCAGAAACTGTCGAAGATATCATAACAATTGAGGCTCGTTTATCGGAAATTCGCTATGAAATTGAAAGTTTAACCACTAATCTACGCTCACTTACCCTCAAAGTTGACTATTCTACCATCAACATTAACATAAACGAGGTTATCGAATATCAAAAAAATACAACTTTCGGTCAAGAAATAACTGCTACAGTTAGCGACTCAATCTCTGACTTAAAAGATTCTTTGCAAAATTTTGCATTATTCACAATATACATAGCACCTTTTTTAGTAATTTGGGTATTAATCCTCATTATCCTTTGCTTAATCTTCAAAAAATTTATAAAAAAAGTTCTATATTTCATCAAAAACTTTAGATTTAGAAAATAAGATTTGTCAAGTTTTTTAAAAACTTGCTCGATCCAACCGAGTAGGTTGGGTGCTACCGCAGTAGCGCAATCCTTTCGGCTGGATTTTCAATCAAAAGCGACGCCGAAAACCTTACTTTACCATCTTCTATTTTTTCTTCATTCCTCGCAAAAAAATGCAACCCTAACAAAAAGGGTTGCATTTTTATATTCCTTATAAATAAAGCGTTCCACCATCACTGTCCGTTGCAACGAATACTTCAAAATTTTCTACGTACAACTTTTTAACTGATTCGCAACCTAGTTCTTCAAAACATACTACTTCCAGGGATTTTACGCAGTCGGAAACTAATGCTCCGGCACCACCTACTGCAACTAAATACACGCATTTGTATTCTTTCATTGCGTCAACCACGTAATCTGCGCGTTTTCCTTTGCCTATCATACATTTCATACCGTTTTGCATCATAGTTTTTGAAAAAACGTCCATTCTTCCTGAAGTTGTAGGACCACACGCACCGATAATTTGACCTTCCTTATTTGGCGTTGGGCCTGCGTAATAAATTGTAAAATCGCCATCTAGTGGTAATTTTTCACCACGTTCTAGCATCGCCATAAATCTTTTGTGGGCTGAATCTCTCGCGGTATATATGTATCCTGTCAGATTAACGCTGTCACCAGCTTTTAAAACGTCTAAATAGTCTGCGATTTTTGCTGTTTCTATTTCAAAATGAGCCATTATTCACCAGCGCTTTCATCGAACATTTTCGCAAAGCTTTCCGAAAACTCGTTAAGATGCGTATAAACATTGTTATTTATTGCGTGAATACTTGCAATTTCTTCTTGAATTTTAGCAAATTTTTCGCTTGATTGAGCAATTATTTCAAAAATATCATCTTTTTTCTCATTTATTAATTTATTTTTTTCGGCTGTAAACTTGTCAAATTCCACGTTTGCTTTTTCAGTAATTTCACTAGCTATTTGATTTGCTTTTGCTAAAATTTCATCAGCTTCTTTTTGTGCATCATCTTTAAGTTTTTTCGCTCTTATATGCGCATCAATTTCAAGTTTTACTAGCGTATCTTTCACGTTGTCATAATTATTTTTATCTTGGCTGGCAGTAGAAAGTTCTCTAGTTAGCTTTTCATTTTTATCAATTAAGTCTGCTTTTTCTTGCTCTAAACCTTTAACTTGTTCATCAACAGCAGATGTTTTCAATCTAACCATTTCTGTCAAACTATTATTTTCGTGTTCGATTTCTTTATTATTTTGCTCAAGTTCTTCGATTTTCAAGAAAATTTCTTCTTTTTTTGCTATTAATTCTTGATTTTCTTGATTTAATTTTTCAAGTTGATTATTTTTATCATCTATTTCTTTTTGCAAACGTTTAACCTGTTCATCACTTTTTTCACGAATTTCTTTAAGTTCAAAATTCGCTTTATCAATGTATTGCATAACATCATCTTTGTTAAAACCACCAAAAGATGACACTCTGAAAGATATATTTTCCATAACACGAGCCCTCCTATATTTAAGCTATATACTTAACAATATTCTAACATTAATTCTGCTATTTTTCAATACAATTCCCTTATTTTTGCATAATTTTTTTCAAATAATGACCTGTATATGATTGTTCGCACTTAATAATTTTCTCTGGTGAACCACAAAAAACAATTTGACCACCATTCCTACCACCTTCTGGACCCAAATCGATAATATTATCTGCAGTTTTTATAACGTCTAAATTATGCTCGATAACTATCACGGTGTTGCCTTGATCGGTAAGTTTCGCAAGCACATCGCAAAGTTTGTGAACATCAGCTATGTGCAGACCAGTTGTCGGTTCGTCGAGGATATAAATTGTCTTACCAGTTGAACGTTTTGACAGTTCCGTGCTGAGTTTTACACGTTGAGCCTCACCACCAGAAAGCGTAGTTGAAGGCTGACCCAGACGGATATATCCAAGCCCAACTTCGTTCAATGTTTCAAGTTTTCTGTAGATTTTTGGTATGTTTTCGAAGAAATCCATAGCCTCTTCTACCGTCATTTCCAGAACTTCGTGGATATTTTTACCTTTGTAGCGAACTTCTAGCGTTTCACGGTTGTAGCGTTTGCCTTTACACACCTCGCAAGGCACGTAAATATCCGGTAAAAAGTGCATTTCTATTTTCAGCAAACCGTCACCAGAACACGCTTCGCAACGTCCACCTTTCACGTTAAAAGAAAAGCGTCCGTTTGAGTATCCACGCATTTTGGCATCGTTTGTATTTGCGAATAAATCACGAATATCCGTAAAAACCCCAGTGTAAGTTGCAGGGTTTGAGCGTGGTGTTCTACCGATTGGTGACTGGTCTATATTGATAACTTTGTCGAGGTGTTCGATGCCCTTTATTTCGTCAAATTCAGCAGGTCTGATTTTCGCACCGTTCAGCTCGTGAGCTAGTTTTTTATACAAAATTTCATTGATAAGCGATGACTTCCCAGAACCAGAAACGCCAGTCACACAAGTCAAAATACCTAGTGGAATTTTAACGCGTACGTCTTGTAAGTTATTAGCTCTAGCACCAATTATTTCAAGGTTTTTACCATTACTTTTACGACGTTTTTTAGGTATTTCTATGCATTTTCGTCCACTTAGATACTGTCCAGTGAGCGATTTTTCGTCCTTCAGAATTTCCTCAACAGTACCCTCGAAAACTACTTCCCCACCATGCACGCCAGCACCAGGACCGATGTCGATAATGTGGTCTGCAACGAACATTGTGTCCTCATCATGTTCTACAACAATCAGAGTGTTCCCTATATCACGCAATTTTTTCAGCGTGCCAAGTAGCTTTTCATTATCACGTTGATGCAGTCCAATTGACGGTTCGTCGAGTATATAAAGCACTCCCATCAAATACGAACCGATTTGCGTTGCCAAGCGAATACGTTGACTTTCACCACCAGAAAGCGTACCAGCAGAGCGAGAAAGCGTTAAATATTCAAGCCCTACGCTAGTCAAAAATCCTAGACGTTCACGGATTTCTTTTAAAATTCCGTCAGCTATCATAGCGTCATTGCCTTCAAGGTGTAAGTTATTGATAAAATCAAGTGCTTGGTCTATTGATTTATTACAAAATTCAGCGATGTTGATATCGCCGACAATTACTGCTAAAATCTCGTCTTTCAACCTGTGTCCGTGGCAGTCTGGACAATGGTTTGCACTCATTGAATTTTCGATATCAGCACGCATATAAACGCTGGTAGTTTCCTTGTATCGACGCTCTAAATTATTAATTACACCCTCAAAAGGACGTTGCATCGCAAGACTTCTGCCAGATTTTTCGTAAGATAAGTCCAATTTTTGTTTGCCTGTACCATATAAAAGTGCGTTTACTGCCTCGTCAGACATATCTTTCACTTTGGTATTTAAATCAAAGCCATACAGTTCACCAACAGCTGTGTAGTACATATATGCAATCGAACCTTTGTCTGGAATTGTCCAGCCATTTGCAGTTATACCACCCTCTTTTAGTGATAAATTACGGTTTGGCATTACACGTTCAGGGTCGATTTTCAGCAGTGTACCTAGCCCTGCGCAAGTCGAACACGCACCATATGGATTGTTGAAACTAAACATACGAGGTGATAATTCTTCCATCGAAATTCCACAATCATCGCAGGCATAATTTTGCGAAAAAATAAAATCCTCACCGTCAATTATATTCACGATAACCACGCCTTCGGATAAATTCAACGCAGTTTCAACCGAGTCTGAAATTCTACCTTTCGAGCTGTCTTTTACGATAATTCTATCTATAATTATCTCGATATTGTGTTTTTTAGTCTTTGCAAGCTTGATTTCTTCGGTAAGTTCATACATTTGACCGTCAATTCTCGCACGAACGTAGCCATCTTTCACAGCTTTTTCTAAAATTTTAGTATGTTCACCTTTTTTGCCTTTTATCACTGGTGAAAGTATCTGAATTCTGGTTTTTTCGCCTAAATTCATCACTTGGTCAACGATTTGGTCGAGGTTTTGTTTTTTGATTATCTTGCCACATTTCGGACAGTGTGGAATACCAACTCTCGCCCACAAAAGACGTAGGTAATCGTAAATTTCAGTGACTGTACCGACCGTCGAGCGTGGGTTTTTCGAGGTAGTTTTTTGGTCGATAGAAATTGCAGGCGACAGACCTTCGATGTACTCGACATTGGGTTTTTCCATTTGCCCTAAAAATTGGCGAGCGTATGACGAAAGCGACTCAACATAACGACGTTGACCTTCGGCATAAATTGTGTCAAACGCGAGTGATGATTTCCCAGAACCTGAAATCCCAGTAATAACCACCAGTTTGTCACGTGGTATTTCTATGTCAATATTTTTAAGGTTATGCTCTTTTGCACCCTTAACAATTATACTTTTGTTCATTTTATGTTCCTTTTTTGGATTTTTTATATAAATTTCGATATTTTTGTATTGTTTTTTGCGTGTGCGTATTATTTTTTGCGTATACGTATTTTACAGCGTGTCACGGACGAACGCAGTTCTCCCCTACTGGGTGCAATATTTCAAAATCGTGCTAACTCCCTCCGTCAAAATCAAAGATTTGCCACCTCCCTCGGAGAGGGAGGCTTTTTCCTTTGGCTCTCTCTTCGAGGGAGCTGTCACCTCAGTGACTGAGGGAGTATACGGAGTATTGTTTTTTGCGTATACATATTTTTTTTCGTGTGCATATTTCACATTATGGCACGGACGAACGCAGTTCGCCCCTACTGCATCGCCTTAATTTGGTCACGAATTTTTGCTGCTAATTCAAATTCTAGCATTTTCGCAGCCTCTTTCATTTGTTTTGTAAGCTCGGAAATCATACGTTCTTTGGCATTTTTATCCATTTTTTTCTTAGCATTTGAGCTTGGAAGTTTATTATCCATAGAAATTTCGATAATATCACGCACTTCTTTTTTTACGGTTTTAGGTGTAATTCCGTGTTTTTCGTTGTGCGCCATTTGAATTTCTCGACGTCGATTGGTTTCTTTTATCGCCCTATCCATCGACGGAGTAATTTTGTCAGCATACATTATAACCTTGCCTTTTTCATTTCTCGCAGCACGTCCGATAGTTTGAACAAGCGACGTTTCCGAACGCAAAAAACCTTCTTTATCAGCATCTAAAATACAAATTGTAGTTACTTCTGGAATGTCCAAACCTTCACGCAGTAAGTTAATCCCAATAAGCACATCATACACTCCAAGCCTTAAATCACGGATAATTTGCATACGCTCGATAGTTTTTACATCGTGGTGCATATAGCAAACTTTTACGCCTGCCTCACGCAGATAATTCGTCAAATCCTCAGCCATCTTTTTGGTAAGCGTTGTAATTAACGTGCGTTCTTTTTTCTCAACTTTATCGTGAATTTCCTCAAGCAAATCGTCAATTTGATTTTCCGTTGGACGTATAAAAATCTCTGGGTCTAAAAGCCCTGTCGGACGAATTAACTGCTCAACTATTTGTGATGAATTATCCTTTTCATACTGTGCCGGAGTCGCCGAAACATAGACTGTAGTTGGCATTTTCTTTTCAAATTCACCAAAATTTAACGGTCTATTGTCAAACGCTGACGGTAGTCTAAAACCATTTTCGATAAGCGATTCTTTTCTGGCTCTGTCACCAAAATACATACCACGAACTTGTGGCAACATAACGTGTGATTCGTCAACAAAAAGCATAAAATCTTTTGGGAAATAATCAATCAGCGTAAACGGAGTCGAGCCTGGTTCACGCCCAGAAAGTACCCTAGAGTAATTTTCAATCCCGCTGCAAAAGCCGATTTCTTCAAGCATTTCCATATCATAATTTGTACGCTGTGATATTCTTTGCGCCTCAACAAATTTTTCTTGGTCTAAGAAAAACTGCTCACGCTCTGCAAGTTCTCGACGAATTTCACGCACGGCATTTCCGATTTTATCAGCCGTTGTAACGTAGTGAGATGCTGGAAAAATCACGGTATGTGCTAGAGTTCTTCGTACCACACCTGTGATGATATCAATTTCTGTAATGCGATAAACCTCATCAAATTCAAGTTCAATACGTATTGCGTAATCATCTGTATTGGCTGGGTGAATTTCTATGGTATCACCACGCACGCGAAACCTATTTCTATCAAAGGCTATGTCATTTCGCTCATACTGAATATCGGTTAATTTTCGCAGTAATTTTTCACGAGTATATTCCATACCAACACGCAGTGACACTACTAAATTTTCGTAATCAACTGGGTCACCTAGCGAATAAATACACGATACTGATGCGACGATAATAACGTCACGACGTTCAAAAAGTGCTGCTGTTGCTGAGTGTCGCAAACGGTCGATTTCATCATTAACCTTAGAATCCTTCTCGATATATGTATCTGTCGAGGCGATGTATGCCTCTGGTTGATAATAATCGTAATAAGACACAAAATATTCCACGGCATTCTCTGGAAAAAACTCACGGAATTCCGAACAAAGCTGTGCTGCAAGCGTTTTATTATGTGCCAAAACCAACGTCGGACGTTGAACTCGTTCGATAATATTCGCCATAGTAAACGTTTTACCCGAACCGGTAACGCCAAGTAGTGTCTGTTCTTTTGCGCCATTTTCGATACCAGAAACCAAGGCATCAATAGCCTGAGGTTGGTCACCAGCTGGCTTGTAATCTGATTTTATTTTAAATTGTGGCATATAAACACCTCGATTTTTATGTTGTTAAACTTAATATATGTATGGAACGCATTATATGCATTCCTAAATGGTGCGTTATTTTTTTCTCGTGAAAACTCCCTCCAAGTGAGAGGCTCAGCTTGTAGAAAAACTAATTTTCAAAATATATTTTTCGTTAGAATATACAAATTTTTTATTTTGTGCCTCTACAACTTACAACTAGTGCTATCTTTTTTCTCGGCAGTCGCTCGCCGCGTGGCTGATACTTTGGGACGTCCCAAAGTATCCAAAAGACGAAATCTTTTTGCTAAAAGATTTATCAAAATCTGGGGCGTATATTTTTACTGTATGTTCGCAATCCGGCATCCGTTAGCCTAACCACTCGTACTCCAACTCGCTATCGCTTATACAGTGGAGTAGATAAATTTTCTCGACCACGTAGTTGCCTATTTCGGTGCTTGAACTTACGTTATTCGTGCCACGCACGTTTGGTGCAGTGTTATAATTTATTTCTAAGTGAAAAATAATTATCCCTGTAGGGGCGAACTGCGTTCGTCCGTGACACACAACAAAACATCACCATTTTAAAAAACTATTCTCCCCGTAGGGTAGTCACAACAGTGACTTAGGAAACTCACCGTAGCTGAATTAAATTATACAAAGTTTAATTTAATTGTACCACAATCAGTACAAAATATCAATAACTACATTGCAAGAGTTCCATTTTCTTCTTCAATCAATATCACAATATTCTGAATTTGACCTGTTTTAGCGTTTACATACACTATATAATTGTCTTGATTTTCGTTTTTACACTTAAATTCATACGTCAAAACCTCATTTTGTCCACTAGATGGTATAATCGCCATTCCTTCACTCTGAATTTCAAGTTTATCCGAAACCACTTCTCTCGCCTCATCAATGCTAATCTCTGCCGATAAATCCTCACGCTCTCTATGACTCATTATATACCCACGCGATTCCACACCTGCAAGCGTTCCATCATCTTTATAAATTTCAAGTTTCAACAAGTCAGGGTAAAGCACAACATCATCTTGACTAAATGCAAAATTTATCGTTACAGTGTCATCAGTTTCTATAAAATAAGTTTCCACAACCTCTGTATAACCCTGACTTGCAAGCATTTCTTTAGCAATTTCAACACATTCATCAGCTGTTTTCGTAGCCTTTCCAACCTCACGATAGTTTATGAAATTCAACACGTGACCTCCTTGCACGGTAACATCTAGCGTAATTTCATCATCTTCCTTAGAACTTTGAAACTTATACACATCAATTTGGCTGTCAACTGTAGAAATATACTGCACTTGGTCTATATCTGTATCCAAAAAGCTTGCAACAATAATTTGTGCATCATCAATGGAAATTTCACTCTCATTTTTGATGAGTTCAGGCTCTAATTTATCTATATGAGATGAAAATGGTCCATCATAAATCAACGTAGCAAATTCTTGCATTTCAGGTTCAATTTCACTTTCTTCGCTAAAATCACCAACCGTTTGCACGTTTTGATTGTCAAAAGTCGTGATATTCATATCGTAATCACTAGTTTCACCGTTATTATACTGCGTTTTAATAATAGAAAGCTCAATCGCTAACTGCTCTGTTTTTTCTGCCAACATTGCTATATTAGCCTGCTCTTCATCTGATAAGCTTGAACCATCTGCAACTTTTTTCATCATAGCTAATGAATAATCACCAACCGTTGAAATAAATTCATACGTTTGCGACATATTATTCTCCGAATTCGGCAACTGCGACAAATTTGCCTTAGCCATTTCAGACTGACTATACGCCTCTGCTAGCATCGATACCGAATACGACGGAGTTGTTGCATACACACTTTTTGCAAGTGCTGTATCAATTTTTGAAACGCTAGACACAAACTCAGAAAATGCTCTATCGCTTTCATAATACGCAAGCGTTTGTGCTGTGTCTGACTTATCGTAAAAATAAATCGAAATACCAATTGCAACCACAAGTAATGATGCTAATATTATTGTTAATGTATTTTTCATAGTAACCTCCACAATTTTTTTCTAACTATATTTTGGCTATTTTTTAAAAAACTATACAAAAAACAATGCTATATGTTGTCCTCGATAACAGAAATTTATTTTTTATTAAAACAAACAAGGAACGCATACAATGCGTTCCCTACAATTTTTATTCTGTTATTGTTACGATGATATCCGAAACTTCTTCGCCTTCCAAAACTTCATCTTCTTCTGAAACTTCGTTCAAGCCGAAATACTGGTCATAAATATCTCGAACTACTGGTGCTACGTTACCACCTGTACCAGCGTGCTCTCCGATTACACAAACTGCGATTTCTGGTTCGTCAAACGGTGCAAACGATACGAAAACACCTGTCGCAGAACCCGAACCAACTTGCGCTGATCCTGTTTTACCAGCTACTGCGATAGGATAGTCCCTGAAAACACTAGCCGCTGTACCACCTTCATTTACAACATCACTCATACCTTGTAAGATAGTTTCGATATTTGCAGGGTCAACGTCAAGAACTTGAATAGGTTCTGGATTGTTTTCAAAAATAAGCTCGCTGTAATCATAGCTGTAAACTGCTTTTAGCAGATGTGCTTGATTTAATGTTCCTCCATTTGCTAGCGTTGCTATATAATTTGCAAGCTGAACAGGTGTGAATAAGTGGTCAGACTGACCTATAGCTGCCGCCAATGTGTCACCAGGATACCAAGTATTTCCTTTTGCGTCACGAGAAGTAGGACCTGCAATATTACCAATTTTTTCAGAAAGTTCTAAACCAGTGCTTTGTCCCAAACCAAGCATTGCAGCATATTCTTCCATAGTAGCACCGGTTACAAGTCTGCCCGTTTCGTAGAAAAAGTAGTTGCAAGAATATTTTATAGCACCTGCTACATTAATATATCCATGCGTACTTCCGTAGTCATTATAAATCCAACAAGCCGGTTGATAATCTGAGTAATATGTGTATTTACCTTTGTCTTGAATTATTGTCGACGAAGTAATAACACCTTCTTCAAGACCTGCTAACGCAGTTACCATTTTATAGGTTGAACCAGGTGCATAAGTGCCATTTGTAGCACGATTGAACATAGGTTTTAGTGTGTCTGAAAGCAATTCAGAATAATCTGCGTTAAATGTTTTCAGACTGTAAGTTGGGTATGATGCAAGCGCTAAAATTTCACCTGTATTAACATCAATTACAACAGCTGCGCCACCTTCAATATCATAGCCAGCTTTGTTATAATCAATACCATTTTGTTGAATAGATGCAAAAGTGGTTGCTAGGGATTCTTCCACGACTGCTTGAAGTTCTAAATCAAGTGTTAAAACAGCATTATTACCAGGAATTGGGTCAACCGAAGTACCCTTTGCGACAACCTCATCTTTAATAACAAGGTCATTTGCTTTTTTTCCGTTGGTAGCTTTTAAATATGTTTCTAAAACCTTTTCCATACCGTCTTTACCAATGGTTGCATTGAGTGAATATCCTTGAGATTTTAGTTCAGCATATTCTTCAGCAAAAATAGGTCCAACACGGCCTAAAATATGTGCAGCGTAGTCTGTTTGGTATTCGCGAACAGGAGTTTCATCAATTTCAACTCCAACAAAATAATCGCTCATTTCACGGATATAAGTTACAACTTCAATGTTCACGTTTTCAGCAAAAGCAAAGCTATTGAAAGTCGAGAAATTTTGTTGCTCCATTTCGTAACGAACCGAGATGACATCTAGTAAATCTTGGCTTGTCATATATTCCGTGATACTGTAACGTTCTGCTAAAAACTCGATGATTTCGTTTTCAGTATCTACATCATCGCTAGCTTTTTTAGATGTTAAAAATGACATCAGCTTGTCCGTACTACTGGTGAAAACGTATCTACCATTTGTTAGTTCCATCGGAAAAGTTGAGGTGTATTCGAGGTCATATTCATCTAAAATTTCGATAAGATCGGTGATTATTTTATTTTGAGTGTCCGAATTCCACAAAGATTTATTGAAACGTAGCGAAAAAGCCATCGTGTTTGAAATCAATTTTTCACCGTTTCGATCAATTATTTCACCACGTGCGGCATATAAAGTTGTGTTACCAGAAAGCGATTTGTCAGCATCTTCACGATATTCCTCACCGTGAACGATTTGAAGGTCATAAAGTTCGTATACGCAAAGGAAAATGAACAAAACAACTACAACTACAATTGATAAAATGCGTAATATAAAACTTTTGTTGCTCATTAGTCACCGTCCTTTAGTTTCGAGCTGATAAAGTAGATAATGGCGTAAACAATCGGGCATAAAAGAGTAGCGATTAACACTTCAGCGCACGAGATTTTAAAAAATAAAATAAAGCTATTTTGGTCTACTAAGAGATAATAAAAAGCGAATTGAAAAAGCTTTTGAATTAGCAGAGTTACTGAGGTAAACAGCATATTTGTAACAAAGCTTTTAGTGAAATATTTTTCGGTAACAAACGAAATAATTATCGCGGCTGTTACGAAATAAATACTCGAAAGTCCTTCAACGCTTGAAAAGTTAAAATCACACAAAAAGCTTATGATAAAAGCGAAAACCACTGATTCATAAACGCTAGAAAGCATAGCTATTGAGATTACAACAACAGGCAAAAGATTATAGCTGTATCCATAAATCTCTGGGAAAAATCCGTTTGATTGACATATGAAAATCGTTGCGATTATAATTAAAAACAACAAATTTCGAATGTAAAATGGTTTAATATTCAAAATAAACCTCCTTTAAAACGATTTGATGATATAAACTTGGTTGATTTCATCGACATCAACAAAAGGTTCAATGATTGTATATTTTGAAATACCATTAGTTTCGGTTGTAATCGCAGAAATTGTACCGATTGCAATACCTTTTGGGTAAATTCCAGTAATTCCAGAACTTTCTACGGTGTCACCAACTAAAACATCGGCGTTTTTGTCGAGATAAGTTAATTTTAGCGAAGATTGTTCAAGTAGTTCTAAATTACCTTCACAAACACCAATTTCTCGAGAGCGACTGATAAGCGTACCCATCGTGAAAGTTGGGTCTAGCACCGTGGTTACCTGTGAAAAATTAAGTCCAACACGAGTTATATATCCAACCAAACCGTCTGCAGTAATAACGCAATCGTTTAGTTCGATGCCAGCACTAGTGCCTTTATCTAGAGTTAGAACGCTAGATGTATTTGAAAAATCTTTGCCTACAATTTCGCAAATTTCAAATTCATAAGTTTGATTTACTTCCGAAATTTCAAGAATTTCTTTTAAATGCTCATTTTCAGTTAGGGCATACTCATACAAGCGAGCTTGATCTGAAAGTTCGCTTACTTGTTGTTTCAAACGTTCATTTTCTTCCATAACTTCGTCAAACTCGAACGATTTTGTGTACACGTTCGACATAAAAATTGTGATATTTGAAAAAGTAGTTTGCAAAGGCGACAATAGTGTGCCAGTTATAGTAGTGGCCAGACTTGACGTACCACTAAAAGAAAAAGTATATGCAGCAGCACCTAGTGATAATGCAAAAATTGCAACGACTACTTTGAAAAATATACTTGAAAAAAAGTCTTTCATAATGCTCCTTTTGTGAAATGGATTGGGGAATTTTGGGTGTTATATAAAATCTAATTAAATCAACACAACGTTGTAGGGGCGAACAGTGTTCGCCCGTGCCGTGTAATAAATAGGCAAAATTTAAATTTTGAACGTTCGCATTGGTTTTGACGGGCGAACACAGTTCGCCCCTACGATTTTGTGGTATTTTAATATATTGGTGCAGTTTTTTTGAACGTTCGCATTGGTT
Source organism: Clostridia bacterium (assembly GCA_044426345.1). GTDB lineage: Bacteria > Bacillota > Clostridia > Oscillospirales > Butyricicoccaceae > CAYJLC01. The sequence goes on from JAWXUP010000001.1 coordinate 110,106, forward strand.
TTGACGGGCGAACACAGTTCGCCCCTACGGTTTTGTGGTATTTTAATATATTGGTGCAGTTTTTTGAACGTTCGTAT
>JAWXUP010000015.1:0-44220 GCA_044426345.1 Clostridia bacterium
TGTTTTTATTTGTTGTACGCAATCCGGCATCCGTTAGCCTAACCACTCGTACTCCAACTCGCTATCGCTTATGCAATGGTATTGGTAAATTTTCTCGACCACGTAGTTGCCTATTTCGGTGCTTGAACTTACGTTATTCGTGCCACGCACGTTTGTGCCATGTAATAAATACGGTGCAAACTCCCTCAGTCACTTCGGTGACAGCTCCCTCAAAGAAGGAGCCAAAGAAAAAAGCCTCCCTCTCCGAGGGAGGTGGCAAAATCTTTGATTTTGACGGAGGGAGCTAGCACGATTTGAAAATAAAGCACCCTGTAGGGGCGAACTGCGTTCGTCCGTGACCACGCGATACAATATATCCACGCAAAAAATATTATAATTGACAAAAATAAATGAAATATAGAAGGGAAGAAGTATATGAAAAAAATAATAAGTCTATTATTGGCAATGTCGATGATGCTTAGCCTGAGTATGACAGCTTTTGCCGATGATGACACTGAAGAAGTAAATTATGACGATGAAATTATGTTAATTGAGGAAGACGCTGAAGACGTTGAAGTAGTTGAAGAAGAGGAAGTAGTTCTTACAGATGAGGAAAAAGCATTTGCAGAACTTTCTGGACACTGGGCTGAACCATTCATAACATATATGAATGAAAAAGGTGTTATTTTACCAACTAGTGCGTCTTTTACACCAGATGCGCAAATTTTCCGTGTTGAATTTATGCGTTATATAAATAGAGCTTTTGACTTCACAGATATGACAAGCATTAGCTTTAATGATGTTGAGGCTGGTTCTTGGTACTATGATGACGTTGCAAAAGCAGTGTATCAAGGTTATATCGAAGGTACTGGTAGTGGCAATATGAATCCTGCTGGTTATTTAACACGTCAAGAAGCAGTTGTTATTATGAGCAGACTTCACAATGTTGAGGCTTCAAATACTGATAATTTGAATTTCACAGACGCTGATGAAATAGCAGATTGGGCAGCTCCATATATTTCTTTCGCAGTTGATGCTGGATACGTTTCAGGACGTACAGACGGTTCGTTCGACCCTCTTGGCTACATAACTCGTGGTGAAATCGCAAAAATAATATACTATTTCGGTGGTACATTACTTGAAAATAGCTGGAATGAACAAAATGATTTATTAGATGACGTTAAAAATGTTAGTATCACAGATGGCAATACTTACTTAGAAAATGCAACAGTTAAAGGTAATTTATACATTACTCAAGGTGTTGGAACTGGTGAAGTAATCATCGAAAACGTTGATGTTTTAGGTGAAATCATCGTTGCTGGTGGTACAGTGACTCTTTCTGATGTTACAGCAGATACTTTAACGATTATTTCTCCACAAAATGAACCAATTTCGATTGAACTTTTAGGAGATTGCCAAATTATTGATACGTTTGTTTATTCTCAAGCAGACCTTATCGGCGATGGATTTTTAAATGTAATCGAAACAATGGAATTTTCTGATTCAGATTTATACTTAGAAGGTGAATTCCGAGATGTTGCATTATCTACAGATGTAAATTTAACAGTAGTAGACACAACAATGTCAACACTTTATCTATCTAATTCAGCAAAATCAGCAGAAATCACTTTGAAAGATTCATATATTTCAAGTGGTACGTTTAATAGTTCTTGCACAGTTGTCGGAACTGACAGCACGATATATGAAATCTACTTCAACGCGACTAATATAGACATCATTGCAGACTATAAATTATATTACTTAGCGACTGGTTCATCGGCTGTTTTAAATGGCTCATACCTATATGGTGATGATACAAAAACAGTAACAACAAGTGAGTTCTATGTGAATATTGGCGATTCAATCGGAGATATTACAACAGCTGTAAGCTTCGATGCAGACGATATTTTAAGAGTAACTTATAACGGAACTCTACTAACAGAGGACGAAGACTACAGACTTTCATCTTCGATTTTCACAGTTTATGGCGAAGTTTTCAGTGGCGTAACACAAGATACATATGTAACAATAGTTCCAGCGACTGGCGATGATATTGTAATTAATATTTATTTTATTGATTTAACTCAAAATGCAATAAACAGTTCGTCATTTACATATGATAAATATTTAGATACAACTGACCTTGAAATTACCTTAACTGCAGCTAGCGACAAAACTGTTACTGGTATTTGTTATGGTGGATATTATTACTTAACTGACAGTGAGTATTCTGTTGTAGGAAATAAAATTAAAATTTCGTCAACATACCTTAAAACATTGTCAACAGGTACTGCATCTTTTGAAATTAAAATGAGTGGACTTAACAATCCAAAATTTGTTGTAACAATTTCAAATACAATCACTCCGAACGGAATTACACCAGGAGAATTTGTGTTTGACACCAATATTGCAAGCACAGATTATTCGGATATCGTTGTATTGCTTAGCATTACAGAAGGTATTTTTGAAGGCATTTACAATGGAACAGAGGCTCTTGTTGAAAATACAGATTATGTTGTAAATGGCGATTATATTACAATTCGTAGAGAATATATCGTTGCTTTAGGTACAACTTCAACTCAAACTTTAGAATTTAAAATATCTCTAGGTGTTAGTCCAGAACTTGAAATAGATATCGAATCTACAAATCCAGTAGTTGCGATTTTCGTAGATGAAAATGGACTTCCACTCGAAGGAGTAACTGCAACTTGTCAAGAAAAAACTGCAATATCTGATAAAAATGGTAAAGCATATTTTAATTTAGATCACGGTAATAAAACTATTTACTATGAAAAAAATGGTTATGAAAGCGAATATTCAACTTTCTATACAAGTGCAAACATAACAGAAAAAACATACACTTTATACCTTGATTAAAATTCTTAAAAAATGTTAAGTTTTGTTGATTAAATAGCTATTTTGTGATATTATTTATCTATAAAAGAAATAGAGGTAAAAAAATGAATATTTGGCATGATATTGATGCTTCAAGCATCACGAAAAGCGAGTTTATGTCAGTCATCGAAATTCCTGCAGGTAGCAAAAAGAAATATGAATTAGACAAGAAGACAGGAATGTTAAAACTTGACAGAGTACTTCACACATCTACGCATTATCCATGGAATTATGGCTTTATTCCAAGAACTTACGCAGATGATAGCGATCCACTTGACGTGTTGGTTTTATGTACGGAAACGTTAGATCCGCTTGTTATGGTTAAATGTTATCCTATCGGAGTTATTCGAATGATAGACCAAAATGAGTGTGATGATAAAATTATCGCGATACCTTGTTTTGATCCAACGTGGAATTTCTATACAGATATAGATCAATTGCCACCACATATATCTAATGAAATAGTACATTTTTTTGAAGTTTACAAAGCTTTAGAGAACAAAGAAACTGCAACTTCAGAAGTTCTAGACCGTGATGCTGCTATTCAAATTATTGCAGCTAGTATGGATAGTTATCTGGTTCATTTTTGCGGAAAATCTAAATAAATAAATTTATAGCACATCAGGTTTTTACTTGGTGTGCTAGATTTTGCTAGTGGAAAAAAGTGTAAATAATGCATAAAAATACAAGCAAATAAGAGTTTAAACACAGTTTAAATATCAATGTGTAAAATTATAAAAATATATCTAAAAAAAATAAAAAAAGCTGTAAAAAAGATTGACAAATGCAGTGGTGTATGGTATATTATTAAGTACCTATGCAGGAACTATTTCTGATGATACATTTTATCTACCTGCAAAGGGAGGCCAAAATTTTAAGGAGGTGCCGAATATGCGCGTAAAAATTACTCTAGCGTGCACAGAGTGCAAGCAAAGAAATTACGACACAATGAAAAACAAAAAAAATAACCCAGATCGTTTGGAAATGAACAAATACTGTCGTTTCTGCAAAAAGCATACTGCACACAGAGAAACTAAATAGTTTTAAGTTTTTTAGAAAGGGTGTGGCTTAATGTCAGAACAAGAAAAATCTTTGGTTGAAGAATCTAAAGATGAGAAAAAAGTTCGCAAAGAAAAAGCGAAAAAGAAAAAACAATCTAAAGTGAAAAAATGGTTTAGAGAACTTAAAGCGGAAGTTAAGAAAATAGTATGGCCTGCAAAAGACCATGTTAAAAACAATACTATTGTTGTTCTTGTAACTGTTTTAATCGCAATGTTAGCCATTGCTGGACTTGACTTAATCTTTCAATTCATCAGTGATGCCCTAATCGCGTTAGGCTAAACAAAAGCTAATATGTAAAAGGGGGACAAAATTCATGGTAGAACTAGCAAAATGGTATGTAGTAAATACTTATTCTGGATATGAAAAAAATGTCTGCAAAACAATTAGACAAGCTGTAGAAAACAGAAAAATGAAATCTGTTATACTTGAAACTGTTATCCCAGAAGAAAAAGTTATCGAGTTTAAAAACGGTCAAGAAGTAGAAGTGTCTCGTAAATTATTCCCAGGTTATGTTATGATTAAAATGATTTTAAATGATGACAGTTGGGTGTTAATTAGAAACACAAGAGGTGTTACAGGATTCGTCGGAGCCGATGCAAAACCAACGCCACTTACTGATGAAGAAGTTAAATATTTCGGTATTGAAAACTATGATAGCGAAGAGTCTGAAAGACCAGTGGAAGTTGTTATTCCTTACGAAGTTTCAGATGGCGTTCGAGTAATAACAGGACCGCTTGAAGGACTTGTTGGCGTTGTTAAGTCAATTGACAAAGCTAACGGGACAGCTATGGTGTTAATTTCTGACTACGGTCGTGAAACACTTGTTGAACTTGGTCTTGCAAGCATCAAAACAATCGTTTAAAGACGTAAATACGTTTAGAAAGTGGGAGAGGGTCTATTGAATTAGAAATCTCGCCATTACCACAATTTATCAAGGAGGTGCACCTAAATGGCACAAAAAGTAGTAGGTTATATTAAACTTCAAATTCCAGCAGGTAAAGCAACACCTGCACCACCAGTTGGTCCAGCACTTGGTCAACACGGTGTAAATATCATGTCTTTCACTAAAGAATTTAATGAAAGAACAAAAAATGACATCGGTCTTATCATCCCAGTTGTAATCACTGTTTATGCTGATAGATCTTTCTCATTCATCACAAAAACTCCACCAGCTCCAGTTTTAATCAAAAAAGCTTGTAAAATTGAATCTGGTTCTGCTGTACCAAACAAAACTAAAGTCGCTCAAATAAGCAAAGCAGATGTACAAAAAATTGCTGAAATGAAAATGCCTGACTTAAATGCAGCTAGTTTAGAAGCAGCTATGAGCATGATCGCTGGTACTGCTCGTTCTATGGGTATCACTGTAGAAGAATAATTAATTTTAAGCCAAAAAAAAGGCTATACGTGGGAGGAAAGAAAATTTCCGAATAACCACTTAAGGAGGATTTAAACCTATGCGTAGAGGTAAAAAATATATCGAGAGCGCGAAATTAGTAGACCGTGCTAAATTATATGATCCGTCTGAAGCTTTAGAAGCAGTTATTTCAACAGCTAAAGCTAAATTTGACGAAACAGTTGAAGTACACGTTAAACTTGGTGTTGACTCACGTCACGCAGATCAACAAGTTCGTGGTGCAATCGTGCTACCACACGGTACTGGTAAAGACGTAAGAGTTTTAGTATTCGCTCGTGGTGCTAAAGCTGATGAAGCTAAAGAAGCAGGCGCTGACTTCGTTGGTGCAGAAGATATGCTTGAAAGAATTCAAAAAGAAAACTTCTTCGATTACGACGTAGTTATCGCAACTCCTGATATGATGGGTGTTGTTGGTCGTCTTGGTAAAGTTTTAGGCCCTAAAGGCTTAATGCCAAACCCAAAAGCTGGTACAGTTTCTATGGACGTTGCTAAAGCAGTTCAAGAATCAAAAGCTGGTAAAATCGAATACCGTTTAGACAAAACAAACATTATTCACTGTCCAATCGGTAAAGTATCTTTCGGCGTTGAAAAACTTAATGATAACTTCAACACTCTTGTTGGCGCTATCATCAAAGCTAAACCAGCTGCTGCAAAAGGTCAATACGTTCGTTCTCTAGTTGTTGCATCAACTATGGGTCCTGGCGTAAAAGTTAACCAAACTAAAGTTTCTGAATAATTACTTGAGGGCGATAAGCCCTCTTTTAATGAGAAAATAATAAAAAACACTAAAATGTATTGACAAGCCGTCTAAGGTATGATATACTATTATAGTAATAAACCAGAGACAGTAGGAGTTTTCTTAAACTAGCGTAAGCTAATCCTGCCGAGGTGACACATCGATACATTTATTATGTCTTTATGTGCTCTTATGTCTTTGGATATAAGAGCATTTTTTTATATAACGGAGGTGAAAATATGCCAAACATTAACGTTTTAGAATCAAAAAAACAAACAGTTGCTGATTTAGCTGCAAAAATGCAAAATGCTGCTGCTGGTGTTTTAGTTGACTACAAAGGTATTACAGTTGAAGACGATACAATTTTACGTAAAGAATTACGTGAAGCTGGTGTTGATTACTCAGTTGTAAAAAATACTTTAACTCGTTTTGCTGCAAACCAAATCGGTTTTGAAGCTTTTGATGAACACTTACATGGAACAACAGCTCTAGCTGTATGTAACGAAGATCCAATCGCTCCAGCAAGAATTCTTTGCAAATATGCAAAAACTCATGAAAACTTTACAATTAAAATTGGTTTCATGGACGGTAAAGTAATGGATGCTGCAGAAGTATTAGCTATCGCTGAACTTCCATCAAAAGAAACTTTACTTTCTCAAGTTTTATATGGTTTCAATGGACCTATTACAAAACTTGCTATCGCACTTACAGAAATCGCGAAATTAAAAGAAGAAGCTGTAGAAGCTTAATTTAAAAATTATTGGAGGATATTTATTATGTCTAAAATTGCACAATTAATGGAAGATATTAAAGAACTTAAAGTATTAGAACTAGCTGAACTAGTTAAAGCATTAGAAGAAGAATTCGGCATCTCTGCTACTCCTGTTGTAGCTGCTGGTGGTGCTGCTGGCGGTGCTGCTGAAGCTGCTGCTCAAACTGAATTCGACGTTATCCTTGTTCACTTCGGTGATTCAAAAATGAACGTTATCAAAGCTGTTCGTGAAGTAACTGGCTTAGGTCTTAAAGAAGCTAAAGCTTTCGTTGAAGAAGCTCCAAAAGCTCTTAAAGAAGGCGTTTCTAAAGAAGAAGCTGACGATATCGCTGCTAAAATCGAAGCTGCTGGCGCTAAAGTTGAAATCAAATAGTTTTAAACTATTTTTAAAGAAACCTGTCCAAATGGACGGGTTTTTTTGTTGCAAAAAATAAAATTTATTGGTATAATTATAGTTAGGATTATAAATATAATGGGAGCATATCAAGTCAATGAAAAAATTTACGATAACAGCTACGTTTCAAGCGACATAGAATATGTTTGAAGAACGGTTAATGATAATAATCTATTTGATTGGCGAATTGACTTGTCTAAAATTGAAATATTAGACCAAATATCTTTTTATGAAATTTCAGAAGATGGACATAAGACTGAGTTTGAAATTAAAGATAAGAAAATATTGGCATTTATACTATAGATGATTTGAAAAGCAAGATGCATAAGAGTTACATCTAAAAGTATGCTTTGTATAATAGGCGTTGAAGACGATAGATGTCTACTATATGTTTACCGTTTGGCAGTTGATTATGCAAACGGTAGCAATCAAGAAACGTTTAAATGGTAGATTATACAGATAAAGCACAAAATGACGTAATATTAAAAAAGAGGAGAAACTATGTTTAGAACTGCAAAATGGATGATTTACTTTTGGGGATTTTTATTCCTAACTATTCCTAAATTAAGATATGCCGATAAACTAGAATTCGGCTCAGATGAGCACAAAGAATTTGTCAATACTTTAGTTCAAGGGTGGACAAGAAAGCTCATACGAATGTCTGGTGCGAGAATAAATCTAGTAGGCGAAGAAAATATTCCCAAAGAGCATGCTGTTTACGTGGCAAATCATCAAGGTAATTTTGACGTTGCATTAATGCTAGCGATGATTGGTGAGCCACGCTCATTACTTGCTAAGGTAGAAATGGGAAAAATGCCGATTGTTCGCGATTGGATGCGTCATTTGGGTTGTATTTTTGTTGATAGGAATGACCCAAAACAAGGCTTAAAAGCAGTAATTTCGGCAATAAAATACGTTAAAGCTGGTAATTCGATTACGATTTTCCCAGAGGGGACTCGCTCAAAAGAAGGACCAATGGGAGAATTTAAAGCCGGTAGTACAGTGGTTGCTGTAAAAAGTGGAGCGCTGATAGTTCCTGTAACTATAGATGGTTCCTATAAAATTTTAGAGGCAAACAAAGGCTTTAAAGTTACTCCAGCAGACGTGAATGTTACAATTCATAAGCCAATTGACCCTAAAAAATTATCAAAAGAAGAAATTTCGGATATTGATAATAACATTAAAAACATTATAGCAAGCGTATTGTAAAAAATGCATAATTATACATTGGCACACTTAGGTGTGCCTTTAATTTACCTATTTATTTTATGGCTTTTTTGTGGTATACTTATAGTTAAAGTGAGGTAGAAAATGAAAAATAAAAATTTAATGTTTGTAATAATAGCGATTGTAGTATCGTGCTTTTACATTTTTTTCGCAAATAAATATGTTACTAGAAACGAAGTTGAGGATACAATCCTTGATGATTATTCGGTTTACAACGCACGAGTTGTTGAAATAGTGGAAATTATTGAAGATGACTATAATTTAGGGTATGAAACGATAGTTGGAAAGACGATAAATTTTAAAGCTGAGGTTCTAAATGGGGATATGAAAGGCGAAACGGTTGATGCCAAGCAAGAAATCAGTCCGTTTTTTGCAATTCAACCTGAAGAAATTAGCCTAGGAGACAAAATTTTGATAAGTCAATCGTATAATTCAGACGGAATTGATAATTCTCAGTTTGATATGCTTGAATATGTCAGAACAGATGTAATTGTTTTTCTTGTATTAATATTTTTCGCAGGACTTATATTATTTGGTAAATCAAAAGGAATTTTGACTATAATTTCGCTTAGTTTGACGTGTTTATCAATATTTTATGTGTTTATTCCATCAATTTTGAACGGAAATAACATTTATTTCTGGGCAATTCAGATTTGCATATTTATAATAGTTATGACTTTGATGATTGCCAATGGTACGAATCTTAAAAGCTTATCAGCAGGGCTAGGTTGTGTAGGTGGCATACTAACAGCTGGTATTATTACATTAATATTAAACAGTGCGTTAAGACTTTCGGGTATGGTTGACGAAAAATCAGTATTTTTACAGATGCTAAATCCAGATAATCCAATAGACTTAAAAGCTATAATTTTCGCAGCGATTATTATTGGTGCTGTAGGTGCAATTATGGACGTTGCAATTTCTATTGCATCAGCTTTGAGCGAAATAAAGTTGCAAAATCCAGATATTTCATTTAAAAAACTTTATATTTCAGGTATAAATATTGGTAAAGATATTTTAGGAACGATGACGAATACGTTAATTTTAGCATATATCGGTAGTGCGCTTTCAACGGTTCTTTTATTGATAGCAAACACTGGTTCGATGACATATCTTGTGAATACTGAATCTATTATTATTGAGGTAATCCAGTCGATTGTCGGAAGTTTTGGTATTTTGCTTACACTTCCACTCACATCGCTAGTTAGTGCATTTTTATACACAAGAGAGCGAAAAAATTAATTAAGATAGGAGAAAAAATATGCTGACTATCACAAATTCATCTGAATATAATTTGAATAATAAAAAAAATCTGATAATAGTTCCAGAAACTTTTTCGCATAATTATGAGAGGTTTTTATGTGAAAAGTACTCAAATGAGGTCTCAAAGACTACTGAAGTACTTACTTTTAGTAGGATTTCTGATAGGATTTTTGCAGAAATAGGTGGATTTGCCAATAATTATATAAACGAACCAGGTAGAATTCTTGCGATGTATAATGCGATAAATTCTGTTTTCGTAATGCTTACAATTTACAATAGTAACAAAATTGAAATTATAACTAAGATTTTATCTACGATTGACGAATTTAAAATGTATAAAATATCCGAAAATGACCTTTTGAACGCATCAAAAGAGCTGGAAGGTACGTTAAAAAGTAAGGTTTTAGATTTATACTATATTTATAGTGCATATAATAAATTTACTTCGAACGATATTCAGGACCCACGTCAAGAACTTGAGTTTTTGTGTGAAAACTTCTGTAAATGCACAATTTATGATGATTATAATGTGTATTTTGATAAATTTGATGGATTTACACCACAACAATATGCTTTTTTAACAGAAATGTTAAAGAAAAACATAAATGTAACGATTTCTCTTGACATTAAAGATAATACTGATAAATTATATGATTTATCAGCAACAGCAAGGACGACTTTTGAGCAATTGCAAAAATTATGCAAACGCTATAATTTTGATATAAAAGTTAAATTTTCAAGCAAAAATGAAAGAAAATTTGAGCAAATTTCGCAAAATATATTCGAATTTGAAAATATCAGCATTAAAAATGACGATATTAAATTACACGTATCAACAACTATACAAAATGAATGCCTTCATACTGCAGGTAAAATTATAGATATAGTTAGTAAGTTACAGGGTGTGCGTTATAGTGATATATGCGTAACGGCTCGTAATTTTGATGAATACAATGAGCAACTTCGTGTAGCCTTTGAAAGATTTAATATACCAGTTTTTATTTCAAAAAAGGAAGATATTACCAAAATTCCACCCGTTAAATTGATAATTAGTGCATTAAATATTATTTTAAGTAAATACAAAGCACAGAATGTTTTTGAGTATCTAAAATCACCTATGTTGCACATTTCAGCGAATAAAGTTTGTTCACTTGAAGATTATTGTTTGCGTTGGAATATTAAATATTTGAACAAAAATAGTGATTTTGTCGCAAATCCATCGTTTAATTTGAAAAAAAATAATGAAAACGATCAAAAAAGGTTAGACTCACTTAATGAATTTAAAAAAACAGTATTAGAACCTATAGTTGCGCTTGAGGAAAATTTTAAGAAAAGTGAAGTTGGTGCAGATTTTATCAAAGCTCTGTATGATTTTTGCGAAAAAATTAAGCTTGGAAGCAGTATTTTGTACTTTGAGACCGAGGACATCGCTCTAAAACAGCAATACGACCAACTTTGGAACATAATTATCGATAGTTTCGATCAGTTTTTTGAAATTAGTGGAAAACAGAGAATGGACGTCGATGATTTTGTAAAGTTATATCAAACTTTGATTACTTCGTATGAAATTGCAGAAATACCAAGTTCTATCGACAACATTACTGCTGGTGGCTTTGAACGAGTAGTCGGAGAAAATTGCAAAATTCTATTTATTTTGGGTGCAGATGCTGATAATCTACCTTGTAAAGTTACGGAAAATACAATTTTGAATGATGACGAAAGAGAACAACTCGAAAATTTAGAAATCGAAATGGCACCATTTGGTAATGACCTGGTAATTCGCGAGTTTGAGCTTATAGCCAATGTATTTAATATTGCTCAAGAAAAACTATACATTTCTTTTTGCGAAGTTTCAACTAATAAAAATACGGCATCTAGCATATTTAAACGTATAGTTGATATAGTAGATGACGTGAAAGTCACTACAGATTCGAGTGTTGACTTTGATTTTATGTACAAGTCTAAAAAGACAGCACTAGAACAATTTGCAGTGTATAAAAATACAGAAAAAATTAAAGATATCAATCCTGAAATTTTGACACAAGCTAATAAAAATATACTTAAAAAAGAAACTGTTGATAAAATATATTCTAAAAAAATATCTCCTTCTCGCATTGATATTCAGACAAGTTGTCAATTTAGATATTTTATGCAGTATGGATTAAAGGTTAAAACTCGCAAAAAAGTAACGTTTAATCAAGCAGAAAATGGGAATTTTATTCATTTTATATTAGAGCAAATTTTAAATAAGTCTGATTATGTAAACACTGATGTGTCGAAAAGCATAGATAAATATATCGAGATTTATATTAAAGAATATTTTTCTGAAAATTTAGTAAGCGATCCTAAATTTGCATATATATTAATGAATTTGAAAAAAAATACATATAAAATTGTCGATGATATAGTAAAAGAAATTAAAGCATCAGATTTCAAACCACAAGAATTTGAACTAGAAATTGGAGATAAATCTAATGTGAAACCCCTTCAAATAGGGGAGTTTAGCGTTATCGGTAAAGTTGACAGGGTTGATATTTGCAAAGATGGTGACAAAAATTATTTACGCATAATTGATTATAAAAGTGGTGTTAAGACCTTGGATTTGTCTACTTTTTATCACGGTATAAATATGCAAATGTTTATTTATATGTTAGCACTCGAAAAAAATAGCGAGCAATTTGATAATGCAAGCGCTGCAGGTGCATTATACGTGCCAACGAAAATTCCTAAGATTTCTTTGAAAATGCCAGAAACTGAGGATAAAATTCATAGTTTGATGGAGAAAAAACTCCAAAGATCGGGAATGATACTCGAAGATAAGTCGATTATTGATAAAATGGAGAAAAATTCGCCATTTATATATCTACCTGTAAAATATAATTCTGGAAAAAATCAACCGATTTCTAAAAGCTCAAAAGTAGCTAGTTTGGCTCGCTTTGATGCTATGAAAAATTTCGTAACGGAAAAATTAGGCGAGATAACAAAAGATTTTGAAAGTGGAAAAACTGCCCCAAATCCGTATGCTTACGGAGACCAAAGCTCGTGCGATTTTTGCGAATTTAGTTCGAGTTGCGGTTTTTGTGCTAGTTATGATATGAAAAAGGTTATAGAAAAGCTAGATGCAGATGAATTTTGGGAAAAATTAGGTGTGTGAGGTGAGAAATTTTGAATAAATGGACAGATGACCAATTATCAGCGATTACAAGCAGAGGTGGTTCGCTATTAGTTTCGGCGGCGGCTGGTTCGGGCAAGACAGCAGTTTTGGTAGAACGAATTATCCGACGTGTTATCGAGGAGAAAATCGACATCAATCGCTTTTTAGTTGTAACTTACACAAATGCAGCGGCTAAGGAAATGAAGGAAAAAGTTGTCCGTGCAATTGCAGGAGAAATTTCTAAAAATCCTAAAAATTTATTTTTACGAGAGCAACTTTCACTAGTTCACAAGGCGCAGATAACGACGGTTCACTCGTTTTGTTTTAATTTGATACGAGAAAATTTTACACAACTAAAAATTAGTCCAGATTTTAAGATAGCTAGTGAAGTTGACACTGGAATGATGCAAAATGATATTATTTCAGCTATAATTGCGCGAAGATTTATAGAAATGAGCGAAGATTTTCGTCATTTAGCAGATATTTTAGGTGAAAAAAATATAGAAGAAACTATGCTTAAAATCTATAGATTTACACAAAGTAATTCTGACCCTATCAAATACTTGCAAAATGTTCAGGAAAACTATGAAAATGTCGTGAAAAATGGGTTTGATACTAGTAATTGGTTTGAAATTATATGTCAAAAGCTTGAGAAACAATTAGAAATTTGTTTAAATCTTTCTAATTTGGCATTGGATTTGTGCGAAGAAGATACAACTCTTAAAGACAAAAATCTTGACAAGTTAACCATTGAAAATGCAACTTTTTCAGAACTTTATGAGGATATAAAAGCAAAAAAATGGGATTTATTGCATATTAAAATAAAAAATATTAACTTTGATAGATGGTCTAGTTGTACAAAAAGCGAAAATCTAGAAATAGCAAAAGAGGCACAAAACATTCGCGAAGAGTACAAGGAAAGAATTGAGGACCTTAAACCTATCATATATATGTCGCTCGAAGAAATTGGACTTCAAGCGCAAGGTTTTATCGGAATGATTGAAATTATCAAAAATATACTGATAGAATTTGAGTATGAGTATTCAGCAGAAAAAAACAAACGTAATTTACTGGATTTTAATGATGCAGAACATAAGATGATTGAACTTTTGTATGATAAAGTTACTGGAGAAAAATCGAGCATTGCAAAAGAAATTTCTAATAAATTCATCGAAGTTATGGTCGATGAGTACCAAGATACAAATGAAATTCAAGATACGCTGTTTAAATTGCTGTCAAATGACGAGAAAAATTTGTTTATGGTAGGTGACGTAAAGCAAAGTATTTACAGATTTAGACTTGCCGACCCAATGATTTTCTTGAAAAAATCTATAGAATACAAACCGATAATCCAAGCACAAGAAGGTGAGGCTAGAAAAGTTTCGCTTAGTAAAAATTTCAGGTCTAGAGATGAAGTTTTGCAATCAACTAACTTTATTTTTGAAAATATAATGACAAAAGAAACTGGTCCGATAGAATATACCGATGACCAAAGGTTATATTTAGGAGCAACTTACCCAGATTACGATAATGCAAAAGCTGAGTTTTGCTTGATAGATTACGATAAATTTGGTGTTACTAAGACACAAACCGAGCTAGAGGCGGAAGTAGTTGCAAGTAAAATTGCTGATATGATAGAAAATAAATTTCAAGTTTACGATTCTGGCTTAGGTGTTATGCGAGATGTAAATTTATCGGATATAGTAATTTTGTTGAGATCAACTTCAACTAAAGCGTATACTTACAAAAAAGCGTTAGAAGATGTTGGTATAAATATTGATTTTAAAGAGGGTAGCGAAAAATTATTCGGCACACCAGAGGTTTCGAATTTTATATCACTGCTAAAAATCCTTGATAATCACTTGCTTGATGTGGATTTTGTTGCTATTATGCGTAGTAAAATTTTTGATTTCTCAGACGAAGAAATTGCCGAAATTAGACTAGAAAATCCAGATTGTGCGATTTATACTAGCGTACAAAAGAGTAAACAGCAAAAAGCTGTAGATTTCTTACAAAATTTGGCTGAAATTAAGCAATATTCACAAAATAATAGTATTTTTAGAACTATTTGGTACGTTGTGCATAAATATGATTTACTTGCTAAATATGCGTTAATGACTAACGGAGCAATTCGTAGAAGTAATATTTTGCGATTTTTGGACTTCTTAAATACGTTAGATGACGGTTTTACACTATATGATTTTGTCAATTTTCTGGATAACGTTTCAAATAAGGAAACGTCGGTTCCTTCGGGAGTTGCTACAGGTTATTCGGTGAAAATTATGACTATGCACTCATCAAAAGGTTTGGAGTTTCCGGTGGTATTTTTGGCTGATATTGCAAAAGGATTTAATAAAAATGACTTCAAAGAGCCTATTATTATGCATAATTCGCTCGGAATTGCACTGAAGTATATAGATGAAGATAATATTGTTTCATATCCGTCGATAATGCAAAACGCCATTAAACTTCGTATTTTAGATGAGCTAAAAGCTGAAGAAATGCGTATTTTATATGTAGCGATGACTAGAGCGAAAGAAAAAATGTTCGTAATGTGTACACTAAAAAAAGCGGAAAAGGTTTTCGAGAGCTGGCTTGGTGAGTCTGATTTCTTGGAGAGTAATTCATATCACAATTGGTTTGGTGCGTGTATTGCAAAACTACCTTCGGCAAAGATTTATTACAATAAATTCGGAATTACTGATAATATAAAAATCAATGCGTCACTTGGAAATTACTTCGATTGCAAGTACATAGATTCGATTACTAGCATTCAAACTTTAAGCAAAAAATCTTTGAAAAAAACAGATGTACAAGTTCTAGATTTCGAATATCCTTATTTAGATTCTGCTAAAATACCTTCAAAACTTACAGCGACTGCAGCGTTTGCACAAGAAAGTGAAAATATCAATAAAACTATAAAAAAACCGAAATTTTTGTCGGATATGAAACTTTCTGCAACAGAAAGAGGTATCGCTCATCATATTGTGATGCAGTTTATTAGATTTGATATGTGTACGGATTTGCAGACGATAAAAAGCGAGATTAAGCGACTTTATGATGATAAATTTATCACCAAAGTGCAGTATGAATGCATAAATCCTTGGAAAATTGATGCGTTTATTAATTCTAAAATTGGCGATAGACTGCGTGCAAGCGATGAGGTTATCCGTGAGTTTAAGTTTTCGGTATTATCAAAAGCAAGTAATTTCTTTGATACGAAAAGTCAAGATGATGTACTTTTGCAAGGCGTTGTAGACTGTATGTTTATCGAAAATGGTGGCATAGTTGTAGTTGACTACAAAACCGATGCAGTTAACGAAAAAAATATTGATGAAATATCAGCTGAACACAAAAAACAGCTGGAAATTTATTCAACAGCACTAGAAGAGATTTTTGATATGAAAGTTGTTGAAAAATATTTATATTACTTTAAAACTGAGAGTTTTTATCAGATATAGTTGGTTTTTCACATCAGTTACGTTAAAATAGTAAGTCTTGTTATTTATAATTGGGATTTATAAAATAAAAAAAAGTGTCGAATTTCGGCACTTTTTTTGTAGTTTTATTGATTTTTTAGATGCTCAGGAGTCTCGCGAGCTTTAATTCCGGAAACAATACCTACGGCAATGAACATTGTAACAATGGACGTACCACCATAGCTGAAAAATGGTAGAGTAAGACCGATTACAGGTGTGATTGCAAGGCACATTAAAATGTTTTGTATAGATTGGAACAGAAACATTCCACCAATTCCGGCACAAATTAGAGAACCTAAATCTGTTGGTGCGATAAAACACACGAAAAACAAGCGAATTATAAGTAGTGAGAGTAAAACTATAATTGTCATAGCACCTACAAAACCAAATTCTTCAGCTGCAACCGAGAAAATGAAGTCGGTATGTTTGGCTGGAAGTCCACCGAATTGCGTGAGATTTCCTTCTAAATAGCCAGTGCCATAAAATCCTCCAGAACCTATCGCAGTTTGGCTTTGAAGTCCCTGATATGCCTTGTCTGGATCTAAGGTTGGGTCGAAAATTACGAGGATACGTAGCTTTTGATAGCTTGCAAGTACGAAATTCCATACTATAGGAACGAGTGCTAAAACAGCGATACCAGCAGCGTAAAACCATTTCATTGAAAGTCCACCGATAAATAAAATTATAACGGTAATAACACCGTAAGCAAGTGCCATACCCATATCATTTGAGGTATACATAACGGTTGCGAAAATGATACCAGCGTGAATTAAAAGCTTTGAGAGATGCTTTATATGGTTCATTCGTTCGCGAAGGAGAGCAGTGTGCATTGAAAACGTGAAAATAAATAATATTTTACCAACTTCAGCAGGCTGAATGCCTATACTACCAAATCTAATCCAGCTATTATTACCAGTAGTGTCGCCTCCGACGCCATAGAATAAAAGTGCACATTGTAGTGCAATATTGAGTACAAAAATTACTCGCCAAGCGATACCTATACGGTCGATATCAATTAGTGAAACAATAATAAAAGCAAAAATACCAATACCGATAGCAAGTGCTTGAATTGTAATAAATTGGTCAGTATCATAGCTTGCAGTAGCAGAATTTATCAGAACAAGACCGTAAATGCTACATAATAATGATAAAAAAAGCAAAATTTTATCAGCTTTTTTGAAATATCTAAAAATAGCGCTAAACATCATAACTCCTTTCAAGGGGCTTTGGTTTTATTGATAAGATAATTATAACAGAAAAAGATAAAATTTAAAATAATAAAATGTAAATAATCTTTTTTTATTCATAATTTTATGGTATAATTTATGTAAATGTTATTTAAACGATGTGCAATACGATTATAAGGGATACCAATGGTTGTCCGTGACACGCAAAAAATCTAAATATGAAACAATAACTGTTTATTAATATAAGTATAACAAAAAATTTCGGAGGATTTATGGAGATAATTTCAAACGACGTTTATGAAACCGAGATTATCGGTGAAAAAATAGGAAAAAAACTACAAGCAGGCGATGTCATAGCACTTACTGGCGATTTAGGTGCAGGAAAAACTGCTTTTACTCGTGGTGTTGCTCGTGGTGTTGGATACGATGGTCGTGTAACAAGTCCAACTTTTGCTATTGTAAATGAATATTATTGCGATAAAATAACCGTTTATCACTTCGATATGTACAGAATTTCTGACGGAGATGAACTTTATAACATAGGTTTTGATGATTATTTAAATTCGGGTGGTATTTTAATCATCGAGTGGAGCGAAAATATTACTGAATATTTACCAAGCGATATTATTAAAATAGACATAAAAAATATAGATGAGAACAGCAGAAGATTAACAGTAGGTGGGAAGTATGAAAATATTAGCATTTGAGTCATCAGCTAAAGCGGCTAGCGTTGCATTGCTTGAAGACACTAAAATTTTAGCACAAAATTATCAAAATATCGGATTTACACACAGCAAAACGCTACTTCCGATGGCTGAAAGTATGCTTGCCAATATAGAAACTAGCATAAATGACGTTGATTATATTGCAGTTGCTAATGGACCTGGTTCATACACCGGAATTCGCATCGGAGTTGCAGTCGTTCAAGGAATGTGCGTGGCATCGGACAAAAAATGCGTAGGTATTTCAACGCTTGAAGCTATGGCATACAACCTAGTTGATGTAACTGATAGATATATTGTTTGCGTAATGGATGCACGAGTTTCACAGGTTTATAATGCAATTTTTGTAAATAATGACGGAAAACTTGAGCGTGTATGTGAAGATAGGGCAATTAGCATAGAAGAACTGACAAAAGAATTAAAAAATTTGGGAAAATCGTATATTTTTGTTGGAGATGGCGCAGAAATGTGTTATAATATAGTCAAAGAAAATGAAATTGAGATAACTCTTGCACCAGAACATTTGCGTTTTCAAACAGCGGCATCGGTTGCTCGTGCGAGTTTAAATTATGTTCCACAAGATGTGGACAATTTAGTACCAACTTATTTAAGATTATCTCAGGCAGAGCGTGAGAAACAAGATAAAAACGGAGGAAAATAATGTCAATAGTAATAGGATCAGACCACGGTGGATTTAATCTAAAAGAAACTATCAAAGCACATTTAACAGCAAAAGGTTATGATGTGTTAGATGTTGGAACGCACGATACAAGTTCATGCGATTATCCAAACATTGCAAAAGAGGCTTGCGATAAAATTATCGACGGTACTTGCGAAAATGGTATCTTAGTTTGTGGAACAGGAATTGGTATTTCAATCGCAGCAAACAAAGTAAAAGGTATTCGTGCAGCAGCTTGTCAAGACTTTTTCGCAGCAAAATACACTAGATTACATAACAATGCAAATGTTTTATGTTTAGGTGAACGCATCACAGGTGTTGGAACAGCACTTGAAATGGTAGACGTATTTTTAGACACTGAATTTGAACAAGGTGGACGTCACCAAACAAGAATAGATTTAATTTCTAAAATAGAAAATATTTAATTATACAATATACTTAGGAGAATGAGAGTATGAAAAAAGTACACGTAATGGACCACCCACTAATTCAACACAAATTAACGCTTATCCGTGATAAAACAACAGGCGTTAAAGAATTTAGAGAAGCAGTAAATGAAATTGCTACTCTTATGTGCTATGAAGCAACTCGTGATTTACCATTAAAAGAAATTGAAATTGAAACACCAGTTGCAATGGCGAAAGTAAACGTTATTTCTGGTAAAAAAGTTGCTATAGTTCCAATTTTAAGAGCTGGTTTAGGTATGGTTGACGGTATGTTAAACCTTATTCCTGCTGCAAAAGTTGGTCACATTGGCTTATATAGAGATCCAGTAACGTTTGAAGCTATTGAATACTACAGCAAATTACCTTCTGATATTACAAATCGTGATGTAATCATTGTAGATCCAATGCTTGCAACAGGCGTATCAGTTGTAACTGCTATTGGAAACCTTAAAAAATTAGGCGTTCAAAACATTAAGTTTATGTGTATTTTAGCTGCACCAGAAGGCGTTGCAAAAGTACAAGAAGCTCACCCAGATGTAGAAATTTTCTGTGGTTCGATTGACAAATGTTTAAATGACCATAATTATATCGTTCCAGGTTTAGGTGATGCTGGCGATAGAATTTTCGGAACTAAATAAGTAAATAAATAAGATAAAGACGAAGTTTTTGAGTAAACTTCGTCTTTTTTTGCTTTGAATATTAAATTACCTTTAAAGTTATTTTGAAAGTTTTTCATCATAACGATTTCCAAAATATACGATTAAAGCAGAAATTATAACTAAAATAGCACCGATTGACGATGTGCTAGGAACAGCTTGTTCTAGGAAAATATAACCTAAAATCATCGAAAAAATTATTCCTGAGTAATTGTAAATACTAACTTCGCTAGCTTTTGAACAAGAATAAGCATAAGTTAGGCAAATTTGACCTAAAGCAGCTGAAAGACCTATGCAAAGAAGTAAAAGAAAAGTTTTTGGGGGAACTAAAACGAAATCTAGCATCATAACTGGCGCGGTGAAAATTGTCGAAAAGGCTGAAAAAAAGAAAATTATAACAGCAGGGTGTTCACGTCCTTTTAGCAAACCTAGGAAAGTATATGCAAAACCAGAGAAAAAAGCGGATAGTATCGCTACAAAAATTGGAAATAAATTGGAGTTAAATTGAGGATTTGCAACGAAAAAAGCACCTCCAAAGGCTACTAAAAGACCAATTACTTGATATTTAGTGATTTTTTCTTTTAAGAATAAAAATGCAAGTATTGTAACGATAAATGGCGACATTTTGTTGATAATAGCGACGTCGCCTTGGTTTGCATTTGCCGAAGCATAAAAAAGAGTTATCATACCGAGATAACCATTAAGTGAGCGTAAAATTAGTACTTTGCGATTGCCTTTTGTTCCTAAAAGAGGTAGCTTATTTTTATAAACGCTGATAAAAGCGACCAGTGTTGCGATTAGATTTCTAAAGAAAAGTTGTTCAAAAAGAGGAACTGTGTCGGCGGTTAGAGCGACTAGGGCTTGCATACTTGCAAAAGCTAGTGCAGAACAGCACATAAAAACAATTCCTTTAAGTTTATTATCCATTTTTACCTCGTTTGTTGGGTTATTTTTGTGTAGTATTATTTTGTATGATGAAGGGACTTCAAGACATAAACTCCGACAGAATACGTTATTTTTGTGAAAATCAATTTTCGTAGGGACGAGTTCTACACCCGTCCGTTTGTACGATAAAATCTATTTTAAATCCAACATTTCAAGCTGAGCAAAAAATTCCTCACTAGACAAGCCATCTGGACGATTTAGGCGAGCTAACTCGTATAAATCATCGGTGGTGCTTATAATATTTAGATAAGCAGGGTCGGTATCAAATGTTGCTAGATATCCGAATTCTTTCATAATAAGTTCACTATCATCATCAAGAGCACCATATGGATACGCATAAATAATAGGCTCTGAAATTCCATTTTCGATGTAAAAATTATGTGATTTTGTTAAATCTGATAGTAAAAATTCTTGATAATCTTCAAAAGTTTCATCATCATTACGCAAAGTACCATAACGTTCATTATTTGTGTGTAGATTATATGAGTGGTTAGCAAATTCGATTACACCAGAAATAGACATTTCGATAGTTTGTGCTGTGGTTAAATGAGGAAAAGCCTCTGGGTCATATTCATAATAATGAATAGTAACAGGTGCGACAATGCCTTTCATATCGTATTGAGAAAGCAGTCTATATACATTTGTATAATTATCTTCATAACCATCATCAAAAGTTAAAAGAATAGGTTTTTCTGGGAAGTCTAAATTATTTTGCAAAATATCCACTAAATCAGCAACGAAAAGTGTAGTATATCCGTGGTTTTGTAGATAGATAAGGTCGTTTTCAAACGTTTCACTAGAAATTATATAATTATTTTCTACATCATTTTCCTCGTCATTTACACTATGATACATAACGATGGGTAGATAATTCTCAGCAAGCTCTACAGTATCTTTAGGTTTGAAATTTATAGCTTTGGCTATATATTCACAAGATTCACCAAAAGTTAAAAAATCTGACGAGTAGAAACGCTCGTTAGTCATAATTCCTGCAGAATACAGTGATAAAGCAGAGTATTGATATTGCTCATCGATGCTATCAAAATTTAAAATATTGTATTTAACTCCAGCAGTAGCTCCTGAAAAATTGTCTACAGAGCGAAGATAATCGCACAAAAGATTTGAAAATTGACCATAATTTATATCGTCAGATAAAGTAATAATCTCAAAATCTTGTTCTGAAATCAAATTATATTCCACGCTGTCAGCTAAAATATCGTCAGATAATTCTATTTCATTTTGTAGTGAGTATACATTTAGCAAAGTGTATAAAACTTCTTCATAAGTAGCGTTATCATCTGCAGAGGTCTTGTTAATTATATTGTACTCTAGCAACAATTCATATGCAGAAAATTCAGAGGCAATTTCTGGAGCATTTTCAAAAAGAGAGGCTGTAGATATATTTAAAGTGCCTGTAAAGGCTAAAATTATTGCAAGTAAAGATTTCATATTAACTCCTTAAAATAGTTTATTCATATTTAAGTTTAATGCATAATCTAGGCATTGTCAAGTGATTTGATAAACGTAATAATATTTGTATTAATAAAAAATATTGAATCCTGTTGGGAAAGGCGTCCTAGACGTATAGCCACCCAATAATAATATACCTCTACACACAAAAAAACAGTGCACCCTGTAGGGGCGAACCGTGTTCGTCCGTCATACCAATACATACATTTAAATATAATCGTTGCAGATTTTATTAACGGCGAGAGCAAGCCCTCGCCCTACACGGTGCATTGTTTTTTATTGGACGATAATTTATAGCGTGGTCACGTGGCGAACTGTGTTCGTCCGTCATACCAATAAATACATTTAAAATATAATCGTTGCAGATTTTATTAACGGCGAGAGCAAGCCCTCGCCCTACACGGTGCATTGTTTTTTATTGGACGATGGTCATGGGCGAACTGTGTTCGTCCC
Source organism: Clostridia bacterium (assembly GCA_044426345.1). Lineage (GTDB taxonomy): Bacteria > Bacillota > Clostridia > Oscillospirales > Butyricicoccaceae > CAYJLC01. The sequence goes on from JAWXUP010000015.1 coordinate 22,934, forward strand.
TACAAACTAATAAAAAAACTCTCGCGAAATTAATCACGAGAGTTTTGAAAAATTTAATTATAAAGCTTTTGCTTGTTCGATCATCATAGGTAAAACTTTGAATAAGTCACCACAAATACCGTAGTCAGCTACTTCGAAAATTGGAGCATCTGGGTTTTTGTTGATAGCTATGATACATTCAGAGTTTGCCATACCAGCTTTGTGTTGGATAGCCCCAGAGATACCAGCAGCGATGTAGATACGAGGACGTACAGTTTGACCAGTTTGACCAACTTGGTGATCGTGGCCAATCCAACCTTCGTCAACAGCAGCACGAGAAGCACCAACTGTTCCACCTAGAACATCTGCAAGTTCTTTGATTAACGCAAAACCTTCTTCGCCGTGAGTACCACGACCACCAGCAACGATGATTTCAGCTTCAGCAAGGTTTACGATTTCTTTTGTAGCTTTAACTACTTCTAAAACTTTAGTTCTGATATCAGCATCAGCAAGCGTGAAAGCAGGACGGCTGATAACAACAGGACGAGTAGCGTCGAATTCTGATTTTTTCATAACGCCTGGACGTACAGTAGACATTTGTGGTTTTGTTCTTGGACACATAATTGTAGCCATTAAGTTACCACCGAAAGCAGGACGAGTTTGTAAAATGATGTCACGTTCTTCAGAAGTACCGTCAGCAAATTTTACATTGATACCTTTACCGATTTCAAGTTTTGTACAGTCAGCAGTTAAACCAGTTTCTAAACGAGCAGCAACACGTGGACCTAAGTCACGGCCGATTGTTGTAGCACCGATTAACATAATATCAGGTTTTAAAGCAGTTGCAACATCGCAAATTACTTTTGTATAAGCATCAGTTGTGAAAACTTCTAAGTTGTTATCTTCGCAAAGTAAAACTTTGTCAGCACCGTGGCCACAAATTTGAGTAGCAAGACCTTCTACGTTTTTACCAAGTAAAAGACCACATACTTCTGTGCCTAAATCGTCAGCAAGTTTTCTAGCTTCAGATACTAATTCTAATGCAGTAGGTAAAAGTTCTCCACCACGTTGTTCGCAGAAAACCCAAACACCTTTATGTTGTGTAGTATTAGACATTTGTAAATTCTCCTTTCAATTAAAGAATATGTTTTGCTTCTAGTTTTGCAAATAAATCAGCAACAGTAGCTTTGTCAGCGCCTTCTAGCATCATTCCTTTACCTTTTTTCTCAGGTGTGAAAGATTTGTAGATGTTAGTAGGTGAGCCTTTAAGACCGATTGTTGTTTCGTCGATAAGTCTGTGTTCTTTAAGTTCGTCAAAACCTAAAACGTTGATTTCTTTTGTGAATGCATCAAAAATACCACCAACAGACATATAACGAGGAACGTTTAATTCTTTAATTGCAGTTAATACGCAAGGAGTTTGAACTTCTATAGTCATATAACCGTCTTCAAGTTGACGTTTACAGATAAGTTTTCCGTTTTCAAATTTAATATCTTCAACGTAAGTTACTTGTGGAAGGTCAAGTTTTTCACCGATTTGTGGACCAACTTGAGCAGTATCGCCGTCGATAGCTTGACGACCACACATAATGATATCTTCAGCGCCAACACCAATTGTATCGATTGCAGCAGATAAAATTTGAGATGTAGCATAAGAGTCAGAACCACCGAATTGACGAGCAGTTACAAGATAAGCTTGGTCTGCACCCATAGCTAATACTTCACGTAACATACCTTCAGCTTGTGGAGGACCCATTGTTACTACACAAACTTCGATTTCAGGGTTAGCATCTTTTAAAGTAAGCGCTGCTTCTAGCGCGTTTTTATCGTCTGGATTGATGATAGTTTGCATTGATGCTCTATCTAAAGTACCGTTGTCGTTTACTTTTACAACACCAGATGTATCAGGAACTTGCTTTACGCAAACAATAATTTTCATTTAAGTTTTCCTCCTCTTATTTTTTAAAGATTGCACCAGCGATTACCATTTTTTGAACTTGTGAAGTACCTTCATAAATTTCAGTAATCTTAGCGTCACGCATCATTCTTTCGATTGGGTAGTCTTTAGTATAACCGTAACCACCAAATATTTGTAGACATTTTGTAGTAACGTCCATAGCTACGTCAGCAGTTTTTAGTTTTGCCATAGCAGCTTCTTTAGAGTAAGGAAGACCGTTATCTTTGTTGAAAGCAGCACGACGAACAAGTAAACGAGCAGCTTCGATTTCACATTCCATTTCTGCAACCATCCATTGTAAACCTTGGAAAGCAGAAAGTGGTTTGCCAAATTGTACACGTTCTTTCATATATTCAACAGCTTTATCTAAAGCACCTTGAGCGATACCAAGACCTTGAGCTGCGATACCGATACGACCACCGTCTAGTGTTTTCATAGCGATTGAGAAACCACCATTTTCACGACCTAGAAGTCTATCAGCAGGGATTATCATATCTTCAAAAATAAGTTCTGTAGTTTGAGAACCACAAATACCCATTTTGTCTTCGATTTTACCAATTTTAAAACCAACATCATCTTTGTCAACGATAAATGCAGAAATACCACGAGTACCTTTTGATTTATCAGTCATAGCGAAAATGATATAAGTTGAAGCAACACCACCACCAGTGATGAATACTTTAGAACCATTGATCAACCATTGACCGTCTTCTTGTTTAACAGCAGTTGTTTGTTGACCAGCAGCGTCAGTACCTGCAGCAGGTTCTGTAAGGCCGAAAGCACCAACTTTTTTACCAGAAACAAGAGGAACTAACCATTCTTGTTTTTGAGCTTCTGTACCGAATGCGTAAATAGGCCAAGCACCTAATGTTGCGTGTGCAGAAATGATTGTACCAGTTGAAGCACATACACGTGAAGCTTCTTCGATAGCGATAGTGTAGCACATAGTGTCACCACCAGAACCGCCATATTCTTTAGGGAATTGGATTCCCATCATTCCGTAACGTTGCATTTTTTCTACTGTTTCATAAGGGTAACGATGCTCTCTGTCGATTTCAGCTGCGATTGGTTCTACTTCGTTTAAAGCGAACTCACGCATAAGTTTTTGCATCATTAACTGTTGTTCAGTAAGATTAAAGTTCATAGCTTTCCTCCTAAAGTCTTTTTATTATTAATTGTATTTCATAACTTAGTTAAATAACTGTCAATATCTATTATACACATAAAATTTTATTTGTCAATAAATTAACGTACTTTTTTCGGTGAAATCGTCAATTTTTAGTCAATCTTATATACTTGCATAAAATATTCATACTTTATTAATGAATTTTTGGTTCTTTTTATAGCATAAATCACTAGAAAAATGCAAAAAAATATGTTATACTGTACTCAAGTGAAATGTATACCAAAATAGTATACATTAATAATATTAGTAAAATTACTACTGATAATACTAAACAAGGAGCGATTTATGATTTATAATAATATTTATGATACAATAGGTAATACGCCTGTAGTAAAATTGAAAACTGACGAAAATAGCGCTGAAATTTATGCGAAATTAGAATATTTTAACGCGGGTGGTTCTGTAAAAGACCGTGTGGCTCGTCAAATGATATTCGATTTGCTAGAAAAAGGTGAAATTAATGAAAACACAACACTTGTAGAGCCAACTTCTGGGAATACAGGCATTGGGCTTGCTATGATTTGTGCATCACTTGGGCTAAAATTTGCAGCAGTTATGCCAGAAACAATGAGCATAGAACGTCGTAAATTACTTGCGGCATATGGTGCTGAAATAATCCTTACAGAAGGCGCAAAAGGTATGAATGGCGCTATTGCTAAGGCAGAACAAATGGTGAGTGAACAAGGCGCTTTTTGTCTTGGACAATTTGCAAATCCATCAAACCCACAAGCTCATAAAAACACTACAGCAAAAGAAATAATCGCAGATTTTGACGATTTAGATGCATTTGTATGTGGAATTGGGACTGGTGGAACGGTTATTGGTAATGGGTCGGTTCTAAAAGCTCATTTTGAGAATATAACTATAGTAGGTGTTGAACCATCGGCGTCACCATTTTTATCAAAAGGCGAAAAAGGACCACACGCAATTCAAGGTATTGGAGCGGGATTTAGACCAGAAATTTTAGATTTAGAAAATGATATAATAGATGAAATTATAACAGTTACAAACGAAGATGCTTTATCTTATGCAAGAAACGCAGGAATTAAACACGGAATTTTATTGGGAATTTCTGGTGGAGCGGCATATAAAGCAGCAACAGAGGTTGCAAAAAAACTTGGAAAAGGTAAAAAAGTGTTATTTTTAGCACCAGATAATGGTGAAAGATATTTATCCACTGCACTTTATGAGGGGTAAAAATGTTAGATGATGTTAAGGGGATAGTTAGGGCATATAAGCAAAAGGATCCAGCAGCGACAAATTCGGTTACGATTTTACTTACGTATCCGGGGATTCACGCGGTGTTTTTTCACAGAATTTCACATTTTTTGTTTATACATCATTTGAAGTTTTTAGCGCGTGTATTTTCGCAATTTTCAAGATTTTTAACAGGTATTGAAATTCATCCGGGTGCTACGATAGGTAAACGCTTATTTATCGACCACGGAATGGGTATAGTTATCGGTGAAACAGCTGAAATTGGCAATGATGTTACGTTATTTCATCAAGTAACGCTTGGTGGTACAGGGAAAAGTGTAGGTAAGCGTCACCCTACGATTGAAAATAACGTTATGATTTCCACTGGAGCGAAGATTTTGGGAGCAGTTGTTGTGGGAGAAAATACAAAAATCGGTGCTAATGCAATAATTTTGGGAGATATTCCGAAAAACGCCACAGCAGTAGGATTACCAGCGAAAATCGTAAAACTAGACGGTGAGCGTGTAAATATTAAGGTTATAGCGAAGAAAGTATAAATGTGGGGCTAGGGCTTGCTCTCGCCGTTAATAAAATCTGCACCGATTGTGATAAAACTGGCACATTGATTTTCAGCCATAGCAATACGGTTATTTATGTTTGATTTGATAAAATATAACTGAAAACTTAAAACTTGTAGGGAACGTATTTTATACGTTCCTTTAGTTATGTATGAATATTTTTGGTTAAAATAAATAAAATATATAGTAAATTAATTGACTTTTTCATTTAAATAGGATATAATATTGTTATAAAAACTACAAACTTTTGAGGTGAGATGGATATGAGAATTTTAAACATAGGCTCGCTTAACTTAGATTATTTTTACACCGTAGACCACATGACACAAAAGGGAGAAACGCAAAGTTCGGATAAAGTTGAAATTTTTGCTGGTGGTAAAGGTTTAAATCAGTCTATAGCGTTGTCAAATACTGGACTTGAGGTTTATCATGCAGGTTTTATTGGAGATGGTGGGCAATTATTGTTAGATACTTGTCAGCAACATAATATAAACACTAAGTTTTTACAAAAAACAGATGTTCAAGCTGGAAATGCAATAATTCAAGTGGATAAAAATGGTGATAATTGTATACTTTTGTTCGGAGGTAGCAATCAAATTTTAACCATTGAATTTGTAGATAGCGTATTAGATGAATTTGGTGCAGGAGATTATTTGATTTTACAAAACGAGGTAAATTTACTTGATTATATTATAGATAAAGCTTTTGAACGTGACATTAAAATAGTGTTAAATCCTTCACCGTTTGATGAAAAAATCAGCAAATGCGACCTCTCTAAAATATGGTTATTTATGTTAAATGAGGTTGAGGGAGAACAAATTTCTGGTAAAGTAGAGCCATCTGAAATACTTGATTTTATGCAAAAAGAATATCCAAATTCGCAAACTGTTTTAACGCTTGGGGCAAATGGTTCTTACTATGCATTTAGTGGAGAAGTTGTGTATCATGATATCATAAAAACTGACGTAGTAGATACCACGGCAGCTGGGGATACATTTACAGGATATTTCGTGTATGCTATGATGCATAATTTTGGCATTTCGCAATCATTGAAATTAGCAACGGTAGCATCTTCTATTACAATTACAAAAAAAGGAGCGGCAAGCTCTATACCAAAAATTCACGAAGTACTAAAAAAATGCAAACATAAATAATTCATATAAAATTGAAAATTATTTTGATATTAGGAGAGGATTTATGTCCTCTCTTTAAACTGTCGAAAAAGAGGCAAGCTAAAAAATATAGCTAAAAAGCAAACCTAACCTTAACCTTAAAATAAAATTTGAAAGCACGCACTAGCAAAGTAAAAATTTTTCAGAGAAAAATTATTTACGCAGCGATAAATTTAGACTAATTTTGATAAATCTTTTATAAAAAGATTTCGTCTTTTGGATACTTTGGGACGTCCCAAAGTATCAGCCACGCGGCGAGCGACTGCCGAGAAAAAAGGTAGCACAGGCTGTAAGTTGAAGAGGCACAAAATAAAAAATTTGTATGTTTAAAAGACTATTTAGAAAATGAGTTTTTAAACAAGTTTAAGAGGGGATTTATGCGTCCTCTCTTTGATTTTTCAAATTATCACAAAATGTTCATATTTGTAATGTTTACATAATGCTATTTTTTATATATAATATAATAATATAATGTTATTTAGGAGAAAAAGTATGAATAAAAAACACTCTTCAGTTTATGAGCTTGAAGGCAGAGTGCCATTAAAACAGGCAGTCCCTTTAGGTATGCAACACGTTTTAGCTATGTTTGTAGGTAATGTTACACCACTGTTAATTATTAGTGGAATGATTTCTATGGACGCAACGCTTAAAACAGCGTTAATTCAAAATTCGATGTTTGTTGCAGGTCTTGCGACACTTGTGCAACTTTATCCTATCTGGAAAATCGGTTCAGGACTTCCGGTTGTAATGGGTACGAGTTCGGGATTTCTAGGTACGGCGAAGTCTTCATCTGTGCTTTTTGGCTATGGTTCGGTGCTTGGTGCATCAATTATCGGTGCTTTAGTTGAAATCATTATCGGATTTTTCATAAAGCCTATACGTAAAATTTTCCCACCAGTAGTAACTGGTATAGTTGTACTTACGATAGGTATTTCATTAATTCCTATTGGAATAAATTACTTTGCTGGAGGTTCTGGCGCTGCTGATTTTGGTTCGCTTGAGAATCTATTCTTAGGATTTTTAGTAATGGTTTTAGTTTTGTTTTTCAAGCAATTCTTCGGTGGATTTATTTCTGCATCATCTATTTTAATTGCTATTACTGTAGGATATATTGCAGCGATTTTTATGGGCAAGGTAGACTTTGCTCCTGTGGCAGATGCGGCGTGGTTTAGCTTACCTACATTTATGCCTGTGGGTCTAACCTTTGAAATTGAGGCGATAATTCCTATGGTTATTATGTTTATCGCCACGGCAGTTGAAACTATTGGCGATACATCTGGTATTGCTATAGGTGGCTTAGGACGTGAAGCTACGGATAAAGAATTATCAGGGTCGGTTATTTTAGACGGTGTTTCATCAATGATAGCAGCGTGCTTTGGTGTTCTTCCAAACACATCTTTCAGTCAAAATGTAGGACTGGTTGCTATGACAAAGGTTATCAATAAATTTGCAATTATGACAGGCGCTATGTTCTTGATTTTATCTGGATTTGTACCAAAACTTGGTGCGGTTGTATCGGCAATACCATCATCTGTTTTAGGTGGAGCTACAGTTATAATGTTCGCTATGATAGCTGTTTCTGGTATGCAATTGTTATTTTCTCAAGATATGACTGGCAGAAACGGAATGATTGTTGCAATTTCTCTTGGACTAGGACTAGGACTTTCTGGTGTTCCAGAGGCCTTGGCTGAGCTACCATCAGCACTACAATTAATATTCTCTCAAGATGGAATCGTAATCGCTTTTGTTGTTGCAGTTATCTTAAACCTTGCACTACCTAAAGATAAAGCATTAGCAGAACGTGAAACATTGCGTGGTAATTAATATCTAAGATATGTGTTGCTAAGCCTGAAAATAGACAAGTTAATGTTTACTTATTGTGCAAATTTTATGCTTGGTAGACGTTTACCAATTTCAGTATTAACAAAAAGTCAACGCACCCTTTATGGACGAACATTGTTCACTCATAAAGGGTGCGAAATCTTTATATACAAGTACCAATTTGTAGAAAATTAGGAGATATACAAAAAACCGACGGATTTATAGTTGGCTACCAATAAAGAAACAAATTGACCACGGGGTCAAAATCAACTGAATATACGTTTAAACACCAGTAACTAGATGAAAAATCTGTTACTGGTGTTTTTCTATATATTTTAATAGCTATCTTACTCTTCTGCGCCAAGGAGAACGTTATGAATTTTAAATCCTAACATAAATCGCGGACTTAAATACACTGCCTTCGACGGTGAAATTAGCATTGCCACCATGTTTTCGTGCGACGGTTTGAACCGATGTTATTCCTATGCCGAACTCTTCTCGTTTTGCAGAGTAAAATTTATCTTCTTTTTTACGAATTGTTCCTTCAAAACTGTTTTTTAGTGTAATTGCTAACATTTCATTTTGTATATGGCTGTTTAGTGTGATGAATTTTCCATCGCTTTCCATACGTTGACAAGCTTCGATAGCGTTTTCTAAAATATTACCAAAAACAACGCATAAATTATTGTCGCTAATTCGGTTTGTAGTTTCTGGGACTATCAGCTTTATAGTCATTTTAATGTTGTTTTCATTAGCTTTGGAAGCGTAATAAGTAACTACCGTGTTTACTGCGATATTTTCACAATAAGACTTGAGTTCAATAGGGATTTCTTCATTCAAACTATTGATATGCTTATTTAATTTGTCGATGTTGCCCTCTTTTGCAAGGTTTTGAATTACAGCTAAATGGTGATGAAGGTCGTGACGTTGTTGTCGTATAGTTTGCCTTGTTTCTATAAGCAGATTATGATAACGTTTTTGTTCGTTTACTTGCAGTTCCATCATTTTGTGTTCATTTTCTAAACGACGATTTTGCTCTTTAAGTGCAAAGCTTCTTCGTATCACAATACCCAAGATAATGCTATTTGATAAAATGAATAAAACAAGACCTATTTGTGCAAAAAGTCCGTGATAATCAGTGTTATTACCTAAAAAATAAACAATTTCTGCAAGTGCTGAGCATATAATAATAGCCCAAGATGATAAACATAACTTTGCCATCTGATTTTCGTGAACGAGCCATTCGCGAACAGTATACGCTATGCTGAAAACAAAACTTAGCGTTGCAAATATTGCAAATGGCATTAGCGCATTATAAAAAGATATAATAGACGTTGCTTGTAATATAGTAGCTGTAGAGGCTACTAAAAAACATGCAAAACCACAAAATTTAACTGGTTTAGGATTTCTGTAACCGATTAGTGAAGCGAAGAAAAAATGAATAGGCACTGGAAGGTAAAATATTCCGACGAAGCCGGCAAGGTAAAGTAAAGCTGGGTTATGAATGATGATTCCTGTTATGTCATATTCTCCAAAACCCCAAAGACCACAACATATATTGATAAGTCCAAGCCATATAAAAGCAATATCGTGACGTTGAATAGAAAATAGGAAAACTCCAATTAATAGCAAAAGGATTCCAAAACCTATTAAAAAGATAAATAAAAATGATAAATGCGCCTGTTGACTAATTAAATTACTGAAAACTAACGGATAAGTACCCACTAAAAGCGATTGAATTATTAAATCATCTCGAGTTGTTGGGTAGTCGTACTCTATTTGCAGTGTAATATTTGGCTCGTTAGGTAGCTCAATTAACACTACTTTAACGGGAGGGTCGTCTAAATAATCAGGATATGTACCTTTTTCTCCGTATGAAAAAAGTAACTCACCATTTGCGTAGACACGAAATGGAGAATATACGCTTTTTACATATAAACGTTGTGAGGCGTAATCTGTAATTTCAGTTGTTAGAGTGTATGTTTGATTAGGCTCGCCATCACGAAAAGTATACGGTAGTGTTAAATCACTAACTTGGTCATCTATTTGAAGTGAAAATTCTGTAAGTACTTCGGCAGATGGGTCTTTCCAAGTGCCAAAAAAGTGGTATTGATGAATAGATGAGTAAAACAGAAAAACCATTGGCACAATTAATAATATTATCACAATAGGTGGTAATATTTTTTTTAGTTTACTCATAAACCACCTCTGAATTTGCTCTAAAGATATATTCCTCAAAGTTTTTTTGAATTTCTCTAAAACTTTTTTTACGTATATGTGCATTATTGCCGTTGACCATCTCAAACAGATATAATTCGTCATTAATACCACGTACATACGCAAGATTTACGATATAGCTTTTGTGACAATTCATAAAACCTTTTCTGACAAATTGTTCGCAAACGTCAGAAATCTTTTTATTTGCAGTGATAATTTCACCATTTTTTAGGTAAATAAGCAAGTTTCGTGCGTTTTGTTCGAGGTATAAAATTTGTGAAAAAGGGAAAGAACGCAAAACATTATTTATACGAATTTCAAACATTTCCACTGCTTGTTTTTTCAAAAATGCAGATTGCAGAGCATCATCAACACTCTTTTTATTAACTGGTTTTTCGATATATTTTAAAGCATCTAAACGATAACTTTCTAGTGCGAAATCACAGCTAGAAGTGACAAAAGCAACGGGCACTTCACTATCTATATTTCTAACTTTTGTTATAGCATCTATGCCTGTCATATTGTCCATAAAAATATCCATAAATATTAAATCGAATTTGCCAGATGTAAAGTTTTCGATAAAATCTTCTCCGTTTTTAAAAAGTGAAATGTCAGTTAAATAATGACCATTGTGTAATATATCTAAAAGTTTTTGACATTCTTGCTCATCGTCTTCGCAAATTGCGATTTTTAAAATATCCAAAATTTACCTCCGTTCGTGTTTTTTACTATATTATTAGGTAAGCACAAAAACTTGAATTTGTCAAGCTCCGATTTTGACACATGACATGTCATTTTCGGCACTGTATTTATTTATGTGACGGTGTTATAATTTTTATATATGATTTTTCAATAAATTGTGATAATAAAAGAAGGAGAGAAATTTATGAAGAAAAGACTTTTAAGTTGGCTCTTAGTAACGGCTATGGCTGTATCTATGATTCCAACTACGGTTTTTGCTGACGATTTTGACGTCTATCAATTTGATAGCACAGAAGACGCTTTCATCGAAACAGATGTTAGTGATATTTCGTCTGCTCAAACGGAGGATTTAAGCGAGAACGATTTATACGTTCAAAACGAAGATGGTTCGTATACTTATGTATATGACCTTGATTATGGCGACGAAATCGACTGGGCTTATGTCGAAACCGACGACGGTGGGGTTATGGCGGTTGAACGTCAGTTGCTTACTAGCGACATGATTGAAATCGAAATGGACTCATCTACTAGTACAAATGATTTTGGTTTAAGCACAGCAGCACCAGATACATCGGGTGAAGACCCTTATGATGCACAGAGTGTTGCTACTGTCAACTTAACACCATTTTCAGAATTGTACACAGAAGATAATAGAAATACAGGGTCTTATGCAAGATTATATAATTATGATAACGAAGGAACAGAGTACAAGTATCCGTATACAGTACTATATGCCAACGATTCTCAAGTATCTGAACAAACTTTAAATGGTACACATTCAAATGGTTCGTATGAGTATGCTCGTGTTCAAGCGTTTGACGCTGAAGGTAGTGGATATAAAAACTGGATAGCACGTTTGGTTACCGACCGTGATGGTACAGACTATGCTATCGAGTTCTACAAAATTGAAAATGGATATTTACAACTTAAAAACGAATATTCATTAGATGAAATATGCATAAGTGATATGATTTCGCCTTGGGAAGTTGGTTCTTATCTTACAATAACAGCTGGTGACTTTTTCAATGGCGATGGCAAGGAAGAAGTTGCATTTGTAAATTTATCATCTGTTTTAGGTACTCTTGAAGTTTACGAATATAGCAATAATGTAGGTATGTATTCAAACAGTGCAAGAACAATAGATCTTGATGATTATATTATAAACGAAGACTATTATAAAACATATAAAGACTCAACAAGTGATGTAAGCCGTGTTATAACACCAGTTTATTCTTTAACTGCAGGCAATCTTTTTGGCAATAAAGAAGATGATTTAGTACTTTCTATAACTACAAACTGGTACAGCATTACATCAAGAGGTTTTGCAGAGGGTAAAGTTGTTGTATGGTCTGGTTCGGATCTGTATTATGCGTCAAGCTATCCTGATGAGCACTACACAGTGTCATATACTTATGATGATCTTAACGGTATGGATGCAAGTCCTCGTCATATGGCAACAGCTATTGGCGATATAGACTTTGACGGTATACCTGATTTAGTAGTAGCTACCGAAGCAAGTATAGGAACTGCTACAACTATTGCTACAAAAAGCAGTAATCAAGAGGTTTATAACTATATTACAGCTTACACAGTATCGGGTGCAAATACTCTTACTAGTAAAATTCAAGATGGTGGTGATGTGTGGTCATTACACTATTCTCCATATCAACAATATTATAGTACAGACTTAATTTATGAACCAGTTGCTCTTACAACATATGCGTATGCTGGTAATACAGATAAAGAGTATATTTATCTAGAAGGCAACTCATTTGAATGGAATTCAACAACGCAAGCTTTTGATTGGATTGATGCACGTGCATCGGCTAACTTTGAATCATCTTCATCTAACGAATGGTTCAGTCAGGCTATTGCAGGTAATACCACAAACAGCGCAACAGGTGTTGAAAGTGTATACCAAGTATATGGCTCGAAAATATCTGGAGAAAATAAATATTCTTTTGGTGCAAGCTCACTTATACGTGATGAAGACGGTAGTTGGCACACAGATTATTTAACATTTACCAATAAATCAGCTGATTCGGCAAACTTAGCTATCACACTGCCAGATTATGACGATGATGGTATTTATGTTAAATATCAAAGTACAGATTATTTCTTTACAGACCCTGTAATTTCAGCTGTACTTCAAGCAGCACCTCGTTTTTCAGAACTTGATGAATTAGATGGCAACTATCCTACAACTGGTTCGACAGAAATAGGATCATCAAGCTCAACCTCATCGACCGTATCTAACGGTTTGAGTGTTAGTGCTGGTGTATCGGTAGGTTATGAATACGAAGCAAACTTGCTTGGTATGTATCCACTGGGTGGCGTTGCAGTTTCGGCTGGTGTTGACACAAGTTTCTCATCAAGCTGGGAAACTTCAACAGAAACTACAGTTAGCGTTACATATACTTCGGAATCAGATGCTGACCGTGTTATCGTTAGTATGATTCCTTATGTACGATATAACTATTTAATGTATGTAAGTAGCATAGAAATGCCAACATCTGATGAATACGAGGATTATGTTGCCTCATATAATTCGGAAACAGATGAAACTGAAAAAGCAGCCTTATATGATTATATTTCTGTTGTAGACTCATATAAATCGGCTATACATGGGGACAAACTATCGATGTAGAACAATGGCAAGACTATGAAGTTTGTGTTCCATCAACTGCTAGAACAGTTATTATGACTGTTGACACATATGATAAAATAGCAGAATCTATGGGTTGGAATACAATTCGTGGAAATATTTTACCATCTACTTATGAAGTTGGTAATCCAGAATCATACCTATCTTCATCTGATGGGTTAGATAACTGGACAACAGCAGAGGGTACTACTCAATCTACTGGTAATAGTGGTGGTTCTACAACGGTTTCTCTTGAAGGTACAGAAAGCCAAACTACAGTTTTAAGTTATGGCGTTGACGTGTCTGTTGAAGTTAACACAGATGTTTTAGGTGTAACTTCTGCCGTTAGATCTAGCATTGGTTACGAAGGTGGTTACTCTTGGGGCGCTACAGAAGGAGCATCTTATTCTGGTACTGTTCAAAGCTTACCAGAAGGCTCTGATGGATACTCATTTGATTGGCAGTTTGGTACATATTCGGTTTCATTTAGCAATGGCACAAACACTTACGATTGCTTAGTTTTAGGATATATCCTTGATGAAATAACAGCTCCTCCATCACTTCCAAGTGATTTTGAAATTATTGATGTAGGTTCAGACTCATTAACGCTTTCTTGGGATTCTGGTACACGTCCACCTAAAAATTATGAAATTTATTTATATTCAACAGCATTTACAGACCCTTATATTCGAATTGCAATATTAGATAGCTCTACTACTGAATATGTTATCACTGGTTTAGCGCCTGAAACAACATACAGTTATGCTATTAGAGCAACAAATGATACACAATCTAGTGTATATTCTTCAATTGTATCGGCAACAACTCTTGCTGAAAATGCAAGTGGAATATCGATTAATGTAGATTCGGTATCTGTAAATCCAGGCGTTACAGCTAAGTTTGACGCTGAAATCACCTATGATGATTATGATGCTCAATTTACCACTTACTCGCCAAACTATCAATGGCAAACAAAAGAAAGTGGTTCGTGGAAAAGCATTTCGGGTGCAACAAGCCAAACATATTCTATTAAAAATACATCGGTAGATATGGACGGCACAGAATATCGTTGTATAGTTACGCAACTTATGAATAGTCAAGTTCCTATACAAAGTATTTCAAACACAGCGACACTAAATGTTGGTAAAGTTGCTACAAAAACTGTTTTGACAGCTTTAAATAGTTATGACTTGGATTACGGTCAAGCAAATTACTCTGAAACTACGTTGCAAAACCTTGTTTCAACAGATAGTACAGCTACTATTTCGTATTATGATACTTATATATACGACACCGATACAGAAGATTACTATCTTGACACAACAAGCACTTTAACAGTTTGTGATGTTTACAAAGATGATTCAGATAATTACTATCTAATCGGAAACGGTTATATTTTTGCAGTTACTGATGAAGATGATATAAGTAATATTGGAAGTAATATTGGAAGTAATATTGGAAGTTTAACAGATAAATACACTTCTGAAAATATTGTTGGTAGTACAACTGTTTTATCAATAACAGCAATAGTTAGTAGCGATACATCTACAACAGCTGATACTACAACATATTATGTATATAGCGATGTAAGTGGCAATTACTATCTAGTTGGTGATGTAATTTATAAAGTTACAGCCGAAGCATATATTTCAGCAATTGAAGTTATACTCAATGACAGTGACAACACAAGTAGCGTTACTTTAGACACAATTTATGGCACTACTGACGAGATTGTCGAAGTATCATATTTCGAATATACAATCGGTAGTGATTATTATGAAGTAAAAGCAGACACGATTGTTTATAAAGAAGTAGATTCTAATATTAGTGTAGGAGACAATGAATACACCAAGTATAGTATTGACGTTGACACTAACATTATCGAAGTTTCATCAGCGTTTTTAGTGTCAGACGAAACAGATACAGACGAAACAGATACAGACGAAACAGCTACAGACGATACAAGCTATAAAACTACTTACTATTTAAGAACAGTTGCAGACGGTGTATGTGTTTATACAGAATTAACTCAATCAACCCAGTATACTGATTTTAATTTTGATGACACTACAGCAGTGACAAAAACATATATTCCGCAAGTGTCAGTTACTAAAACTTACGATGGTGACGATGTTACATTAACTGCGAAGGTTTCTCGTGATTCTGGAACTGTAACTGCCTCAACGGTGAAATTCACAATCGTAAATACTACAACAAATTCAACTACAACAATAATGTTAGATGAAGACGGAAAAACAATAACAACAGGTGAAGATGGTGTTGCAACTGCTACATGGTTACCAACAGCTGCTGGTATTTATGAAATCACAGCGACATACAGTACATCAAGCTTAGAAAATTCATCTACTTCGGAAACTAAAACTTATGTTGTATACGCAGCCAAAAGTGCTGATGATGCAGAATTTTTAAGCATTGAAGGAAGCACATCGATGTCTTACAGCGACACTGAAACTTATACTGTTAAAATTTATGATGGTTCGGGTAAAGAAAAAACAGCAGATACAAATGGTACTTTCACTTTCTATATTAATGGTGTTGAAGTTACAACAGGCACAACAAATGCAGAAGTTTCTGGTAATAAAATCACATTTACTGCAGATGGTGTCGGAAACTATATAATTCTTGCGATTTACAAAGATGAAAGTGGAAACACTTCTAACGCAAGTACAATTATATCAGTTGGTAAAAAAGATATTACAATTACTGCGGTAGATAAAGAAATTGCTTGGAATGACTTGACTGATAACAATACAGATGTAACAGTTACCGAAACTGATTATTCAGATGTTACAATCACAGATGGAACTGAAGGCTATACTTTTAGCGAAACTTATGGTATAGCTGATATCTACTATATTTACTACAAATTATCAGAAGCTATGGGCGATTATACAATAAACTTTGGCATAAATGCTGACTCCATTGCAGATGGAGATTATGCTGATTTTACATCAAAATATAGCCCAACTCTTGTAAGTGGTACGTATACAGTTACAGGCACAGTTTACCAAGTAAACTACACCGCAGACACAAACGGTACATTAATTGCAAAATACGGAACAGACAACATATATATCCAAACAGGCAATAACGTACTTGAAGGCAACGACGTTACATTCACAGCAACACCAGAAACTGGTTATACTATTGAAAAATGGGTAATTAATGATGAAGAATTACGTGACGGTAACAGCGATTATATCACAGATAAAACTTATGTTATTAGTAGCATTGATGCTAACTGTAAAGTCGAAGTATACTTCGCAGCGGCGGAATATAAACTTAGCAATGATACAACCAATGCAAACGGTACAGTTACAGCAAAATATTATAACGCAACAACTAACACAGAAACTAGTACATTTACTTTTGGTAGCAATCTTTTTGCAGGAGAACAAGTTCGTGTAACAGCAACTCCAGCTGATGGATATGTTGTTTCTTCTTGGGAAATTTCTACCGATGGTGAAACTTACAAAACTATTTTAGCATTAGATGGAACAAGCGATTATACAGAAACAGCTTACCTTTTCGCTGGACTATCAGGTGATACTAGCGTAAAAGTAAACTTTGCCGAACAAGCAGAGGCTACAGTAATCGTTAAAGTTCTAAACGGAACAAGCACGGTTTCTGGTATGTCAATCTACTTTGGCGATACTCTTGCAACTTATGATGAAACTGCAGGTGGCTATGTTTACACTGGTTCATTAAATGACAACGTTGTAATCACAGCAGTAGCTCCAGACGGTGTTAAAATCGACTCATGGGACTGCGTTAATGTTGCTACAGATAAAAAATCTGCAACACTTTACGCAATATCAGACACAAAAATAGTTACAATCAACTGTACAATTGCAAATGATTATAAAGTATCATTTGACGGACAAATGGAAGACGGTTCAGAAATTACATCTACAGCAGGAACTATCACAGCATATGTTGTAGGCTCAAGTGGTTCAATTAATTCTGGAAATGCTCAATCACAAGGCTCGACAGTTGTATTCACAGCAACAGCAAAAGCTGGTTATGAAATCATCGGTTGGACTTGTAACGGAGCAGAAGTTACAGGTGCAACAGGCAACGGAGCTCAAACTTATACATTGTCTAATTTAGACGGTGACGGTGCAGATGTTTACGCAATATTCAGAATGAAACCAGTTTTAAAATTTGATGAAACAGTAGCAACTTTTGAAGTTACTGCAACTCAAGATGGGGAAACTGTTACTATTTATTCAGTAAGTGAATATAAATACGTTGACTATGATTCAGATATCACAGTAAAAGCAACTCCGATTAATGGCAGTACTGTTTTAGCATCAATTTGCTCAACTGTAGTAAATACTGAAAAATTAACAGGTGCTATTACTACTGAAATCAAAAATATTACAGGCGAAACAAATCTTACAGCAGGTATAGAAACAAAACCAGTAATAACTTACACAGTTCCAACTGGTGTTGAAAGTTTTATTGTTACAGGTACTAAAGATGGTACAGATGGTATTGATATTGATAGTTCTACTTACATCGATTACGCAACAACAATTGAAATCGTTGCAACTCCAGAAGATAGATATATCATAGAATCTATTGTTTATGGCGCATCTGATGGTACTCACGTTGAAAATACTACAAAAGCAAATGGTGATTTAGAATTAACATCTCTTGAAATCGGTGATGATATTACTATCACAGTTGTAGCAACAGCAAAACCAGTTATCACTATTCCAAGCTATGAAAACGGAACAATAGTTGTAACAGGTACTACTGATGGAGATGAAAAAGTACTTTCAGACAATGATTACATCGACTTTGGTACAGGTGTATTAGTTGAATTAACTCCGAATTATGGTTATGAAGTTATCGAAGTAACGGGTATTGAGTACACAACTGAAGAAAATTCAGAAAACAAATCATACTCTATTACAGACATTACTGCAGACCAAACAATAGCTGAAACAATAGTAGAAATTCATTCAATCGATTTAACTTACTCAGTAATCGACAAAGATTCTGTTGCAAATACAGGTCTTGACGGTACTTTAACAGCTACAATCGATAGAAATTCAATCGAGGCTTACACAGTAACAGATAGCACAGACAACCTTACAGTTTATCGTGATTCAACAATCACATTTACAGCTACACCAGACGATGGTTATATTGTAAGTAAATGGTTTGTAAATGGCGTTGAACAAACAGACAAAACAGCTCCAGAATTTACAATTACAGCTGATAGCACTGATATCGACGTTCAAGTTCAATTCGTTGAACGTGGTGAAGAAATTTACTTCTCACTAGACGATTCAAGCGAAACAGCTACAATTTCTGCAATAAATGGACTTGATAACAGCAACTTCACAACAGGTTCAGTAGTAACAGCAAACTCAACAATTACATTCACAGTAGCAAATATCCCAACTGGTTACAGCATTGAAAGTTGGACAGTTGACGGAATAGTTGTAGAGGGAGAAACAAGCGAAACTTACGTATACTCTGCAATATTTGAATACGGTGCAACAATCGTTTGTACAATAATTCGCGACAGTTATGAAGTAACATTTAACGCTACAAACGGTAGTGTTGTAGCAACAGACGAAATAACTTCTGGTGATGCAATAGTGGGTGATACCGAAGTTACATTTGTTGCAACTGCAAATACAGGTTACAATTTCGTAAAATGGACTGTAAACGGAGTGGATTCTGACCAAACAGGAGCATTAACTCTTGGAATTACAGAAGATACAACAGTTTCAGCAGTATTCTCACTAGATGTTGAAGATTTTAATGTTACATATGGTGTAGATGGCGAAAACGGTACAATCCAAGCAAGTGGAAACATCGTTTCAGGCGATATGGTTTCGGCTCATACAAGCATTACATTCACAGCAACTCCAAACGATGGTTACCAAGTTGTAGGTTGGCACTTAAATGGTACTCTAGTGGCAGATACAGCAGAAGCATTAACTTACACAATATCTGATTTGGTAGAAACAATTGATGTAAAAGTTGCATTTGAAGTAATTCCTACTTATGCAATATCAATCACATCGGGTAATTATGGTAGTGTTTCTGCAACTGTAAATGGCGAAGAAGTTGAAATCGTTAACAATAGCGTTTATGCAATTCGTCACGATGTTGTAGTTATCACAACAACACCAGATACATATTTCTACACAAGTCAATGGACTGTTGACGGAACTGCAATCGACCTTACTGGCAATACTTACACAATTTCTGATTTACTAAACAACACAACAGTTGATGTACAGTTTGCACCAGCTCAAATGGCATTATTTACAGCAAATGTTGTAGGCACAAACGGTACTTTAGTTACTGCAACAAAATATGCAACCGATACAACAGCTGATATTATCAATCCAGAAAATGGTGTTTATGTAACATTAGGTAAAGAAATTACACTTACAGCAACTCCAGACACTGGATATATGGTTAAAGAATGGACTGTAAACGGTGTGGTACAAGATAATTTATCAAATACTTTAGTTATCGAAACATTCGAGCAAGCAACAGTTGTTACAGTTGAATTTGAACTAGAAGTTCTTTGGAATATTCCAACTTCAAATACAGGTTACACAGTGAAAGATGTAGTAAAAACACCAGCGGATTATGGTAGTGATACTGAAATTCGTAATGGTGGTGACGTAACATTTACAGTAGTTCCAGAATCAGGCAAGTATTTAAGTTCACTTGAAATTGATGGTATCAACTTATCATTAACAGCAAGTGCTGACATCACAGGTGTTACAATCGCTGATAGCATTAGTTATGTAATGGACGGAACAAACTATGTAATTACAATCGAAGGCGTTAAAGCTGATGTTGTATTAACTGCAGAGTCACATTATTTTGAAGTTGTTACAGAAGATTTAGCAGAAGATTATACTTATATAGATCCTGTAACACAATTAGAAGTAACAGTAACAGCAACAGCAGTAACAACTAAAGCTACAGATGATGCAAAAACTGAAATCGGAACTCCAACGGAAATTATAATGCAAGAAGTTAAACTTATGGTTAGTACAGATGGTATAACTTGGGTTGAAGCAACTGAAGAAAACTTCCCAGCAGAAGGTATTACAATTACACTTGAATTACCAGAGGCGTTAGACGGAAAAACAATAGCAGAACTTGAAGCATCAAATTACGAATTCGTAGTAGTTCACTATATCGTATCTGCAATTAACGGTTTAATTCCAGGTGAAACAGAAGTATTTACAATCGGAAATGGCTTAGAATTTGTAATTCTTGACGATGGACACGTTGGTTTTGAACTTACAGTTCACAGCTTATCTCCATTCGCAGTAGCTTATCAATACACTGAAACTGCTAGTTCTGGTGGTTCATCAAGTGGTGGTGGTTCAGTTGGTGGTGGAGGTTCTATAGTTGTTGAAACAACAAGCGAAACTTTCGACCACGAAAGCTATATCAACGGATACACAGACGGAACTTTCAGACCTGACAACAGCATTACTCGTGCAGAAACACTTTCAATGTTTGCAGGTTTAATGGAAGATTCAATGGATAAAAGTAAAATTTATATCAGTTCATTTAGCGATGTTACAAGTAACTTATGGTACTCAAATATTATAGGATTTATGGAACAATACGCAATAATCAACGGATACACAGACGGTACGTTTGGTGGTGATAACACAATCACTCGTGCAGAATTTGTAACAATAGCAGTTAGATTTGCAGGTGTTGACATCGAAACAGGTTATGATAACGCGTTTAATGATATCGCAGATTCAAACTCAACTTGGGCAACAGATTACATCTCAACTGCAGTAGCAAA
>JAWXUP010000016.1:0-43808 GCA_044426345.1 Clostridia bacterium
AACAGCCAAAATTTCAAGCAACTTACAAGCAAGAGCCTCGATATCTAAAATATCGTCTTTAACAGCGCCTGTTACAGCAAGTAAAATACCTGTATGCTCATCGTCAAGTTTTGGCCATAAAATACCAGGCGTATCAAGTAATTCAACGCCATCATCTACTTTAAACCATTGTTTACCACGAGTAACACCAGGTTTGTCGGCAGCGATTGCAGCACGTTTTTTTAATACTTTATTAATAAATGAAGATTTTCCGACATTTGGAATACCAACAATCATCGCTTTTGCAGACTTCCCTATTTGACCTTTTTCTCGCCAAGATGCGATTTTATCAGCAAGTAAATCATTTACGGCCTTTGAGAATTTATTAACTCCGTATCCAGATTTACTATCCGTAGTGATAACCGCATAGCCTTTATTTTGGAAATATTCAGTCCATTTTTTTGTGGCATAATCATCTGCTAAATCAATTCGGTTTAGAATTATTAGCCTTGGTTTTCCTGCTGTAAGCCAGTCTATATCAGGGTTTCGGCTTACTTTTGGAATTCGCGCATCGACGATTTCACAAACAACATCAACGTGCTTGATATTTGCCTCAATCATACGCTTTGTTTTGGTCATATGACCAGGATACCAATGTATTACCATTCTTTTTTATTCCTCTATTCTACAATTCCTATATCATTTATAGGTAAAATTCTGAAAATTACACGGCCTAAAATGCAATCAATAGGCACCATTCCGATGTCTTTTGTACGACTATCGGTACTATTATTTCTATTGTCGCCCATTACAAACACGCAGTTTTCTGGAACAACTTGAGGGAAATCAGTTCCTTCGTATAGATGAGTTGTCTCATATATATAAGGTTCATCGATTACAACACCGTCGATAGAAACTTCACCAGTGTTAAAATCTATGTCGATTTCTTGTCCTTCGGTTGCAATTATACGTTTAACTAAGGCTTTTTCGCCATTATAATAATTATCAGCTGTTAAAACTACGATATCGCCGTATGATGGCTCGTAAAATAGGTTGCTGATTATCAAATTATCACCGTGGTTTAGCGTTGGGAGCATAGATTCTCCGTCAACTCCGACAGGTCTGGCTATGAAAATAAAAACGAATATTACCGTAAAAACAGCAACGATTAGTGCCTCTACCCATTCAAAGAGTATAGGTTTCTCCATAGGTTCAAGTGCGATTTCATCGATATCTTGATTAGTTTCTTTAGGAGTGTTTTCGATTTCATCTAATTCTAAATACAAACCGACATCTGCATCATATAACTCAACGTCGTCTTGTTCAATGTTTTCATCTTTTTGTTCCATAAAATTTCTCCAATTTTTAAAAAGTTAATCGGCTTAACAATAGTTTGCGTTTCATAAAAACTTTTCAATGATTGCACGCTAAAATATCTTTAGAAAACATCATACCATATTTTTATAAAAAATGCAATAATTAAAAATCGTGAGTTGTACGAAGTTGCATTTCGCTTACATCAAAAAAGCTAAAATCACAAAATCCAACTTTATTTGGTACAGGATCTGCAAAAGTTGGGTCTACAAAACATTCCTCGCCTTCTAATACTGCAACCGACCAAATATGTTCTCCACCGTTTGCCACACCAGATATTCCCCAAACTTCAATTCCTTCCATTTTGCAAAGGGAATTGAAAAGTGCAACATAACCTTGACAAACTGCTGTGTTATTCTCAGTGATTCCATAAGCTGTATAACTTACAGGTTGATAGTTTAAGTCATATGAATTATTTACAACAACCCATTCGAAAATAACTTCAGCTTTTTGGCGTTCATTCATTTGTTCCACAATGCTACCATTTAAGCGTAAAACGTGCCAAATATCAGCAACTTCATCAAAGAAATCTTCTTTCATTGTGCTTATAGTTGCATTATCAAAGTAACTACTACTTAAAGTTAGCGTTAAATCACTGTTTGAAACCGTTCCACCCATAGGTGCACTTAGTTGGTTTGCAAAGGTGAAATATTCTGGATATTCATCAAAAACTTCGTAAAAAGCAAGCGCTGCGTTTTCGTGATATTTATATTCGTCTCGCATATCGTAAAAATTTATATCATCATAATATACAACACGCTCAGAAACATCATTAATTACAAGTTGTAAAAGTGCGTTTTTGTACTCTTCTACAGTAGTTGGAACTTCTACATATTCGGTTTGAGGATGCTCATATTCACGATATGCTATATGTTTATCATATATTTCCATAGTTCGAACAACTAAAGCAGATACTTCGGCACGAGTTATCTCGTCATCAGGATAAAAAAAGCGAGAACCTTGGTCTATTGAGCCTGTAACAATGCCAAGCTCATACAATGTATTTACGATGTCGCTGTCGATATCAACGAATGGAGATACTATATTTATAGTGTTTACTTTAAGTATTTCAATCATCATTTCAGCTACAAAATAACGTGTTGCATTTTCGTCTAAATCTATTGTGGGATCAATGTTTATTCCGAGTATTAATGCACGGTCTAGGTAACCAATCGCCCAGTGTTCATGTTCCTTGGTTTCGAAAGGTTCTTCACCCATAGACGATATGGCGATTTTTAGAACTTCACCATTAGTAATGCTATTTTCTGCACGAAAAGTTCCGTCTTCGTAACCGTTTATTATATTTCTATTATTAAGCGATTGCACATATGATGCATACCACTCGGTTCCTAAAATATCACTAAAAGCGAAAGATTGAGTAACAAGCGAAACAGACATAACAATTGCAAGGCATAAAGTTTTAAATTTCATAGTTTCTCCTTAATCCAAAGGCACACTAAAATTGTACCTATTTATACTTTATATTAACAATGCACAAAAGTCAATTAACAAATTATTAAATTTAACTTTTTTAGGTAAATATGATAAAGATTATATAATTTTGTAAGAATTGCTGATATTTTTTTACACATTTTGGAATTTTATAATTATTCAAAAAAAGGTGAAAAGTCATACTTTTATAAGCAAAAAAGTCGCTGAAACCTTATTGGAGTTGAATTATATACAACAAAATTAATAAATTTGACTATTTGCAATAAATATATTATAATATAAATAATTGTAGTTTAAAATGGAGGAAATTATGAGTAGCAAGAAGAAATATGGCAATGATAGCATTTCTCAGCTCAAGGGCGCAGACAGGGTTCGCAAACGTCCGGGGGTTATTTTTGGGTCTGATGGACTTGAAGGTTGTAAACACTCGGCATTTGAAATTTTGTCAAACTCTATAGACGAAGCTCGCGAAGGATATGGCAATGTCATTAGCGTTACTTATTTTAAAGATAAATCAATCGAAGTTACAGACTTTGGACGTGGTATTCCACTGGATTTTAATGAAACCGAAGGTAGATTTAACTGGGAGCTTGTTTTTTGCGAGCTTTATGCGGGTGGTAAATATAAAAATCAAGAAGGCGAAAACTATGAATATTCGCTTGGGTTAAACGGATTAGGTTCTTGTGCGACACAATATTCATCTGAATTTATGAATGTAACAGTAACTCGTGATGGTTTTAAATATTATCTAGAGTTTAAAAAAGGTGAAAATGCTTATATAACACCAGAAGGTTTTTTAAAAGAGCCTACAAATATCAAAAAAACTGGTACAAAAATCCATTGGAAACCAGATTTAGATGTTTTTACCGATATTAATATCGAAAAACAATATTTTGTTGATACATTAAAAAGACAAGCAGTTGTAAACTCTGGAACTAAGTTTATTTTGAAATATTCAGACGAAAACGGCACTACTACCGATGAATTTTTATACGAAAATGGTATTACGGATTACGTTTCGGAACTTTCAGAAGGAACAAATTTCACGGAAATTAAATTTTTAAACACCGAACGTGTTGGTCGTGACCGTGCTGATAAAGCCGACTATAAAGTTAAGCTTTCAGCCTCGTTTTGTTTTTCAAACAGCAAAAGCGTTACTGAATATTATCACAACTCATCTTGGCTCGAATATGGTGGTTCGCCAGACCGTGCTGTGCGTTTGTCTTTCTTATCTTCTATTGATGGTTATTTGAAAGCAAATGGTAAATATCAAAAAAACGAGAGCAAAATTACGTATGCCGACGTACTAGATAGCTTGATTATCGTTACAAACTGTTTTTCTACCTATACAAGCTATGAAAATCAGACGAAAAAATCAATTACTAATAAATTTATTCAAGATAGTTTGTCTGACTTTTTAAAAGAAAGTCTTGAGATTTATTTTATAGAAAATAAAGTTGAGGCAGATAAAATCGCAGACCAAATATTGATTAACAAACGTTCTCGTGAGCAAGCGGAAAAAGCTCGTCTTAATATCAAGAAAAAGCTTACTGGTAATGTTGACCTTGCAAATCGTGTGCAAAAATTCGTTGATTGTCGCTCGAAAGACGTTAATATTCGCGAATTGTACATCGTGGAAGGTGACTCGGCTCTGGGTTCTTGTAAATTAGGTCGAGATGCAGATTTCCAAGCTATTATCCCTGTTCGTGGTAAAATTTTAAACTGCTTAAAAGCAGAATACGATAAGATTTTCAAAAATGATATCATTACAGACTTGCTTAAAGTTTTAGGCTGTGGTGTTGAAATTGAGAGCAAAAACAAGGATATTTCTTCATTTGACCTAAATAATTTAAAGTTCAATAAAATCATTATATGTACCGATGCCGATGTTGATGGTTTCCAAATTAGAACGCTGATTTTGACAATGCTTTATAGATTAGTTCCGACTCTTGTAAATGAAGGCTATGTGTACATCGCAGAAAGCCCACTTTTTGAGATTACCTATAAAGATAAGTCTTACTTTGCTTATAATGAAAAAGAACGTATTGATATTCAAAATAAATTAAAAGGTAAAAAGTACGATTTGCAACGTTCAAAAGGTTTGGGTGAAAACCAACCAGATATGATGTGGCTTACAACGATGAACCCAGAATCTCGTCGTTTAATTCGTGTGCTACCAACAGAAAAAGAAACAACAAATTATATGTTCGATATGCTTTTAGGAGATAATTTACAAGGCAGAAAAGATTTTATATCGGAATTTGGGCACGAATATTTAGATTACTCTGATATTAGTTAGGAGGTGCAATGTGCAACATTTTATTAAAGAACAAATAATTCCTGATACGCTCAAGGAAAACTATATGCCTTATGCAATGAGCGTCATTGTATCTCGTGCGATACCCGAAATAGATGGGTTTAAACCGTCGCACAGAAAAATATTATACACTATGTACAAAATGGGCTTGCTTACAGGTTCGCGTACAAAATGTGCTAATATCGTAGGTCAAACTATGAAACTAAATCCTCACGGCGATGCGGCAATTTACGAAACATTAGTACGTTTAACAGAAGGTTCGGAGGCATTACTTACACCGTTTATCGATTCTAAAGGTAACTTTGGTAAAATTTATTCTCGTGATATGTCTTACGCGGCATCTCGTTATACTGAGGCTAAATTATCGTCAATTTGTCGTGAAATTTTTGATGAAATTGATAGCGATACAGTTGATTTTATTCCAAACTACGATAATAAAATGATGGAACCGGTGCTTTTGCCCACAACCTTCCCTAATATTTTAGCAAATCCAAATACTGGTATTGCCGTTTCGATGGCGAGTTCGTTTTGCTCTTTTAACCTAGTAGAGCTTTGCAAAACTACGATTGCTTTCATTAAAAATCGCGAACACGATATAATTTCAACACTTCCAGCACCAGATTTTACTACTGGTGGCGAAATTATAGTTGACGAAGCTCAAATGCGTGAAATTTATCGCACAGGTCGTGGCTCGTTTAAAGTACGCTCAAAATGGCAATATATTAAAAAAGAAAATATAATTGAAATCACTGAAATTCCTTATACAACTACGGTTGAGGCGATTATAGATAAAGTATCAGACCTTGTAAAAAGCGGGAAAGTTCGTGAAATTTCTGATATGCGTGACGAAACCGACCTGTCTGGTCTAAAGCTTGCAATAGAACTTAAACGTGGTACTGACGCTGAAAAATTAATGGCAAAACTATTTAAAATGACTCCTTTGATGGAGAATTTTTCTTGTAATTTCAATTTGTTAATAAATGGAATGCCAAAAGTTTTAGGTGTTGCTGATATTTTAGATGAATGGTCTAGTTGGCGTGCAGAAAGTATTCGTCGTAAATTAACTTACGATGTGTCAAAAAAACGCGAAAAATTGCATCTATTACAAGGTTTGGCGAAAATTTTAGTTGATATCGACAAAGCGATTAAAATAATTCGTGACACGGAAAAAGATGCGGACGTTATTCCAAACTTAATGTCAGGATTTGAAATTGATGCTGTGCAGGCTGATTTTATCGCAGAAATTCGTTTGCGTCACATAAACAAGGAATATATTTTAAAACGCACCAAAGAAACTGATGATTTAATTAAAGAAATTAAAAAAATTGAAGATATTTTGTCATCAAAGACGAAAATCTTGAATATAGTAATAAAACAGCTTGAAAGTATTATAAAAAAATACCCAAAAGAAAGAAAATCTACCATAATTTCACAAAATAACGTTGTTTCTTACAAAGAAGAAGACCATATTGAAGATTACAACGTAAATATTTTCTTGACTAAAGAGGGATATTTCAAAAAAATCACACCACTTTCGTTACGTATGAGTGGTGAGCAAAAACTAAAAGATGGCGATGAAATGTTTATTGAAATGTCTTTAACCAATAAAAATGAGGTTATTTTCTTTACCAATAAATATCAAGCCTACAAAACTCGTCTGTATGAGTTCGACGATACCAAATCAAGCGTGCTTGGTGAATATTTACCGTCAAAACTTGCTATGGATGAAGATGAGTTCCCTATCTTTATGTTTGCACCAAATGATTATAACGGACACATTGTAGCTTGCTTTGAAAATGGTAAAGTTGCGAAATTTGACCTGAAATCATTTGAGACTAAGACAAATCGTAAGAAATTAACAGGTGCATACTCAAATAAATCACCTGTTCTTGCATTTTTCCACATCACAGAAGATGCAAATATAACGCTTGAATCTACATCAAACAGAGCGCTTATTTTCAATACGTCACTTGTATCGTCAAAAGCTTTACGTAGTAATTCTGGTATAATCGTGTTTACTCTTCGTGGTAAACATAAAGTCATTTCGGCAACAAATAATGATGTTTTTGGTGAAATGAATGATAGATATTGGTCTAAAGTCGTGCCATCTATTGGTGCTATTATTAAAACTGAGGATAATGAACAAATTTCGTTATTGTAAAAATTAATTAAAAAAAGTGAAAAACTGCAAAATGTTTAATATTTTGTTAGTTTTTCTCTTTTTTTAATATATAAAGAACAAATTGTTCATTATAACTATATAATTGTGACTATATCGTCCCTATGGAACTATAACATTTATGTTGTATTTTATATAAAAGCCTTGACAATATGAAAAAATTGGTATAATCTTTACTTAGAATAAAATTTTTTATGGAATACTTAAGGAGGTATTTTTATGGAGTACAAAATTTTTGGTGAACCATTATCAGCAGTAACTTGTACAGTTAATCCTGGTGAAACAATGATTACTGAAAGCGGTTCTATGATATGGATGACACCTAATATGAAAATGAGCACTACTTCTGGTGGTGGAGTTGGTAAAATGTTCGGAAAACTTCTTTCTGGCGAAAAATTATTCCAAAACCGTTACACAGCTGAAGGTAGCGTTGGTGAAATTACTTTTGGTTCTAGTTTCCCTGGATCAATTCGTGCTTTTGAAATCGCTCCTGGAAAATCTATAATTGCTCAAAAATCAGCGTTCTTAGCTAGCACTGAAGGCGTTGAAATGGCAGTTCACTTTAAAAAATCTATGGGAACTGGCGTTTTTGGTGGTGAAGGTTTCATTATGCAAAAATACACTGGTTCTGGTACAGTTTTTGTTGAAATTGATGGTTATGCTCAAGATTATACTTTAGCAGCTGGCGAATCTATGATCGTTGATACTGGTTATCTTGCTTGTATGGAAGAAACTTGTACAATGGATGTTCAAACTGTTCCTGGTATTAAAAATGCTTTACTAGGCGGCGAAGGCGTATTCAATACAGTTGTAACTGGTCCTGGTAAAATCGTTCTTCAAACATTACCAGTTTCTAGCTTAGCATCTAGCATTATCCCATTCATCCCAACAGCATCAAAATAACTTACATAGTTAAACATAAAAATCCCACTCAGTTTGTATTGAGTGGGATTTTCATATATTAAAGAGTAGGTATAGGATTTCTAATTTGTAGCTTTTTTGTCAGATATAATATTTGCTCTTGTTAAGATTTTGATAAAAATTGGGTATAAGATTATTGCGAAAATCGTAGCAATTGTAGCGTTAAAAGTTGATGTTGCAAGTTTTGTTAAGTTTGCAATAACTGCTGGTACGAACAAACTTCCTACAAGACAAGTTGAAAGTACACTTTTTGAAAAATAAAGCACAACATAACTAAAAGCACCTACTACGCATGAAATTACTAGTCCAAATTTGCTTTTTTGACCGATTTTTTCAAAAAGTAGTCCACAAATGAATGCCATTAGGAAGAAATTGATAAAAGTTGTTGGTGCACTTGAAATGTAAAGTGGATTTGTTAAGTCATAGAACATAGACCCTAAACCTGCAGCAAAACCACCGTTTACTTTGCCCAAAAGAAGACCTGCAAGCAAGCACAGGATATTCCCTGTTTTTATCATTGTCATTCCTGTAGGACTTGGTATTGGTATATGAATAAATGCTGTAGCGACGAAAATCATCGCAGCCATAACGCCAACTAGTGAAATTGTTTTTACTGATGTCTGTTTCATAAATAACCTCTTTTGTTTTCTTTCATGTGTGAGAAAAACTCAAACCTTTTATATAAATTTTAATAATCATACAAAAATTTCATCTTTTAAGAATTTCCTCTTGTGTTTTCTGTGCTTTAATATTATAATAAAACTGTGCATAAGTAAATGTACAGTTTGTGTATAAAAAATAGGTACAGTTGGTGAGTTATGAAAAAAATAGAATTTTTATTTAGCGTTAATAGAGATGAACAAAAAACACTTGTTACGCAAATTTATAGTAAAATAAAAAAGGCAATATTAGACGGGAATTTAAAATCTGGTGATATGTTGCCCTCAATAAGAAAAGCAACGACTTCCCTTTCTGTTAGTAAATCAAGCGTAATTTCGGCTTATTTACAGCTTGTAACTGAAGGGTTTGTAGAAAATAGACCTCAAAAAGGATATTTTGTATGTAAAATTGATGCAGTTGAGCAAAAAACATTAACACACGATTTGGATTTTCGCGAGCAAAATATTTCGTATATAAATGATGGGATTGATAGGAATAGCTTTTCGAGGACTGTTTGGAAAAAATATTACAATAATATCTTACTCGATGAAAGTATTGATCTTACTAACCTCGGCGATGAACAAGGTGAACTCGAACTGCGTTATGCAATTTCGAATTTTGTGCGTACACATCGTGGCTCGAATTGTACGCCTGAGCAAGTCATAATTGGTAGTGGCATACAAACTTTGATACAGACCTTAATTCGCATTACAGAAGGAGATTATACACTTGCAGCATTGGAATTTCCGGGATATAAAAAGGTGGAATATGTTTTTTCTGATGCTAATTTTAGCATAAAAAAATTGCCTGTTGAAGACAATGGAGTGAGTATGGCTGCCCTTGGGAAAATTGAAAATGCACTTATTTATGTTAGCCCAGCTTATCAATATCCCCTCGGAAAAGTAATGTCAATTGATAAGAGGTTGGAGCTTATCCGACACGCTGAAAGTAAAAAATGTCTCATAATTGAGGACGATTACGCTAGCACAATTCGTTATGAGGCAAAACCTATAGCGGCACTACAGGGACTAGATAATTTTGGTAACACGGTTTATTTAGGGTCATTTTCTAAAACTTTTTTACCATCTTTACGCATTAGTTTTATGATTATTCCACAAAAATACGTACAAAAATACTACTCTATAAAATCAAGATATACGCACTCCTGCTCGAAAATTGAACAACTTGCTCTTGCGAAATTTATAAGCGAAGGTCAAATGGAACGTCACTTGAAACGCATTAATAATATTTATAAGCAAAAAAATGCTATAATTTCAACTTATATCAAAAATCACTATGCTAATCGTCTTTTTATCGAAAACGGAGATTCTGGATTCCATATGATTTTTAAGTGCAAAACACCACGCAACCGTACTTTTATAGAAGATTTTCGCGATGAATTTTTGCTAGTTGATATTATTGACTTCTGCGATGGGAATTTAACCTTTTTATTTAGTTATAGTGGCTTGCAAAATGATGAAATACCGTATATTTTAGACCGAATCGTACAAATTTTACAGATTTAGACAACGGAAAACCTCTTATGATAAAAATCACAAGAGGTTTTAATTTGTTTTTTAGTTATTTAACGAAATCTTCACGCATTGGAGTAAAACTATCATAAACGATACCTGGTTCAATACAAACTGCGCCGTGCATTACGCCGCCTTGTTTAAGCATTGTATCACCTTTTTTAACAATTTTAACTTCATCGCCAATTGTAAATTCAAAAACACCTTCAGCGATGTATGTAATTTGACTATGAGGATGACAATGCATAGGAGCAATTGCACCTTTTTCGAATTTGTTTTCAACGCACATTAATTCGTCGCAGAAAGCAAGAATTTTTCTTGAACAACCTTCGCCAGTAACTTCTTTTTCGATATCGTCATTTAGTACCCAATTTTTGTATTTGTGATCCATAGTAATTCTCCTTATAAATTTTATTTGTAATTTAATTATAACATCTAAAGATATATCGTGTCAACTAGTTGTATACAACATTCGAAAATTAATTTTCTTCGACCATATCTTTAAATTCTTGCTCTGTTAAAACAGGAATTCCCAAATCATTAGCTTTTTTTAGTTTGGAACCAGCATCTTCGCCAGCGATAACGTAGCTTGTCTTTTTCGATACCGAACCTGAGGCTTTCCCTCCCAAACTTTCGATAAGGTCACTCGCCTGTTTTCTCGTGAAAATTTCGAGCGAACCAGTTAAAACAAATGTCAAACCAACGAATTTATCCGATGTTTTGGTATTTTCTTGTGTTAAATTTACATTTGCATCAATTAATTTTTGTAATATTACCTGTGCAACGTCAGTTTTTAGCCAAGATTTTAAACTTTCAGCTGTTTTTAGTCCGATTTCGTGAATTTCTGTGATTTCTTCAACAGTAGCTTTTTGGATATTTTCAATAGATCCGAAGTGGTTTGCTAAAATTCTAGCAGCTTTTTGACCGACGTGACGGATTCCGAGTGCGAAAAGGGTTCTTTCGAGCTGATTTTGCTTGGATTTTTCAATTTCTTCTATTAAATTGCTAGCTGACTTCTCTGCAAAACGTTCCAAGTCGAGCAAATCCTCTTTTTTTATATAGTATAAATCAGCGGAGTCGGAAATTAACTCTTTATCTACCAAAACTTTTACGATTTGTGAGCCTAAGCCATCTATATTCATTGCGTTTCTAGATGCAAAATGGATTATATTTTCTTCAATTTGTGCAGGACACGCGATATTGTTGCAACGCAAAGCAACTTCGCCTTCGTCATAAAAAACCTCAGCACCACACGATGGACATAACTCTGGCATTACAAAAGAAACTGCATCATCAGTACGTTTATCGGCATTTACAGACACGATTTCAGGGATAATTTCACCAGCTTTGCGAACGTTTACGAAGTCACCGATGCACACACCTAGATTTTCAATAAAATCTTTGTTGTGAAGGGTTGCACGAGAAACTGTAGTACCTGCGAGCGACACGGGTTCAAGCACGGCGTTCGGAGTTAGAACACCTGTTCTGCCAACCGTTATTATGATATCCAACAATTTAGTTTCTTTGATTTCTGCTGGATATTTATAGGCACACGCCCATTTTGGAAACTTTGATGTACTGCCTAATTCGTGACGTTTTGCGATGTCATTTATTTTGACAACAGCACCGTCAATATCGAAATCTAAAGCTTTTGAATTTTCGTATACATTTTGTATTTCTTGCACGATACTATCAATTTGTGCGAACGTATTTAATGTAGGACTTACAGGAATTCCTAAATCTTGAAGATGCAAAAGAGCCTCGACATGCGTGTTAAAACCAAGTTCTTCGATATTTTCAACATTAAAACACAAAAACGATAGTTCCCTATCTTTTACGATGTTCGCATCAAGCTGACGTAATGAGCCAGCAGCAGCGTTTCTTGGATTTGCTAGCAATTGTTCACCATTTTCGGCACGTTTTTTGTTTAATTTTTCAAAAATACTGCGTTTCATATGCACTTCACCACGAATTATTATGTTTCTCGTGTCAGAAATGCTTTTTGGTATACAATTTATCTGCATAATATTCTGCGTAACATTTTCTCCGATAACACCATTGCCACGCGTAGCTGATTTTATTAACAAACCGTTATTATACTCGATATTTACCGATAAACCGTCGATTTTGTACTCTACAACATATTCACTTTCGCCTACTACTTTGTTGGTTCTTGCAAGAAAATCTACGAGTTCTTCACTAGAAAAAACATCTTGTAAGCTTTCCATCTTAAAACGATGTTCTGTAGGTGAAAATTTAGCAGAGCCACCTACTCTATCAGTTGGTGAATTTTCTTGTTTAAAGAGTGGATATTGTTCTTCAAGGTCGATTAATTCGTGGATTAATCTATCATATTCAAAGTCAGAAATCGTTGGAGAATCTTCATTATAATATTCCTCATTGTACTCATTTATTAAGTTGGTTAGTTTAATTATTTTATCAATCATATAAATCTCCTATTTTCATTCACACTTATTATACCAAATTTAGGTTTAGATTGCAAAGTTTTAATTTGCATAATCTGTAAATTTTTCAAGAATTTGTGACGTGGTATCATCTATATATGTATACGAATTTGGAACATCGCCTAAGATAAGCGTTTCTGAAATTGCTATTGAGTGCGTGACAACGAAATCTACGGTGTCATATGGAGTCATCACTTTTAAATCCACACTACATTCCATAATTATTTTATGTAAGCTTTGATTTATGCCAACTCCCTCAAAAGTACTCGCAAAATCAACGTTTACGGTAGACATTGGTATCATTTTTACTGGTACTGACCAACCCTTGCCAAACAAATACATATTATTATATATAACACCGATGGGAATTTGTACTTCGTCAATGACAATTTCGTTAAAAGTTTGCTCAGTAGCAAGCATAATATTTGCTTTTATAGCATTTATTTTATACGTGTCGGTTGTTACAGCTGAAACCTCGTTTGTACTACTTAGCGTTGCGATATTTTTATACAAATCGGCGTTTTCCGTCATATCTTTATATATAGTTTTATTAATTGCGTCAAGTGCAGCAAATTCTACTTCATTTATGCAGTATTCTATAGCTATTGGTTTTATTTTGTTATCAATATAAAAAAAAGAAATAGAAATTATAATCAACATAATGAAAGTAATTTTCAAAAAAATTTTTTTCGAATTATTAACTTTTTTCCTCACAGAGTTATCACCTCTATATAGTATATGCAGAAAAAATAATTATAGTATTATGCCTTATTAATGCGTATTTTTTATAAAATATATTTCACACTACCATACTATATGTAGTATGCTTTAACTCTGTACAGTGGCATTGTTAGTATTTTGTGCGTAAATTTTAGTTAAATTGCCATATTGACGTTTTGGTAAAATAAGAGTATTATTATTAAGCAGAATATAATTAACAGGAGGATGTAACAAATGATAATTAGTATCATTAAGAGAGATGGACGTGAAGTTCCTTACGATAGAACTAACATAGCGAACGCAATTTTTAAAGCAGCAAAAGCTTTAGGTGGTAGAGATTATGAAACAGCTGATAGATTGGCTTTAAAAGTTGAAGACGAAATTATAAAAACATTAAAAACTGAAAAACCTACAGTTGAGCAGGTTCAAGATATGGTTGAAAAAGTTTTAGTTGAAACAGGACACACTAGAACAGCTAAAGAATTTATACTTTATAGAGCATCTAGAACACGTGTTCGCGAAATGAATACAAAACTTATGAAAATCTATGAAGATTTAACATTCAAACCAGCTGAAGACAACGAAATAAAACGTGAAAATGCTAATATCGATGGTGATACTGCTATGGGTACTATGCTTAAATACGGTTCTGAAGGTGCAAAACAATTCTATGAAATGTTTATTTTAAACCCAGAACACGCAAAAGCACATACTGAAGGTGATATTCATATCCACGATTTAGATTTCCTAACATTGACTACTACTTGCTGTCAAATCGACCTTAAAAAATTGTTTAAAGACGGTTTTTGTACTGGTCACGGATTTTTGCGTGAACCAAATGATATCGCAAGCTACTCTTCTCTAGCGTGTATTGCAATTCAGTCAAACCAAAATGACCAACACGGTGGTCAATCTATTCCAAACTTTGACTACTCTATGGCTACAGGTGTTGAAAAAACTTATGCAAAACTTTACTATAGAAACATTGCAAAATCTTTAGAGCTTTTAACTGAAACAGAAAACATTGATGAAGTTATTGAAAAACTAAAAGCAGGTGCTCCTAAAAAACCTTCTCTTGAAAATAAAGAAGAATATTTAGCTTATGAAAAAGAATTTTTAGCAGATTATATGACTGAAGAACAAACTGTTCAAACTCAGAATTTTGCTTTTAAAAACACTTTGAAAGAAACAGACCGTGCAACATTCCAAGCGATGGAAGCTTTTGTGCATAACTTAAACACAATGCATTCTCGTGCTGGAGCACAAATTCCGTTCAGTTCAATTAACTACGGTACCGATACAACTCCAGAAGGAAGAATGGTTACAAAAAATATTCTACTTGCTACAGAGGCAGGTCTTGGTAATGGTGAAACTGCTATTTTCCCTATCAATATTTTTAAAGTTAAAGAAGGCATCAACTACAATCCAGAAGATGTGAACTACGATTTATTTAAGCTTGCCTGTCGAGTTTCTGCAAAAAGATTGTTCCCTAACTTCTCATTTATAGATGCTCCATTTAACAAAAAATACTATAAAGAAGGCAATCCAGAAACAGAAATAGCTTATATGGGCTGTCGTACACGTGTAATTGGTAATGCGTATGACCCAGAAAATGAAATTGTAACTGGTCGTGGTAATTTGAGTTTCACTTCTATAAATTTACCTCGTTTAGCACTATTGGCCAAAGGTGATGTTGATTTATTCTACACACTTCTTACAAATAACCTAAAACTTGTTTGCGAACAACTTTATGCTCGTTTTAAAATTCAAGCAAGCAAAAAAGTTCGTAATTATCCATTCTTAATGGGACAAGGAATTTGGATTGATTCTGACAAATTGTCTTATGATGATGAAGTTGAAGAAATCTTGAAACACGGTACATTAACAGTAGGTTTCATAGGACTTGCAGAGTGCCTTAAAGCTCTTATTGGTGAGCATCATGGTGAAAGTGAAAAAGCTCAAAATATGGGTCTTGGAATCATTTCGCATATGAGAAAATACTGTGATGATTTAGCTCAAGAAACAAAAATGAATTACTCTGTAATTGCAACTCCAGCTGAAGGTTTATCAGGACGTTTTGTTAAAATGGATGCTAAACGTTTTGGTATTATCGAAGGTGTTACAGATCGTGATTATTATACTAACTCATTCCACGTTCCTGTTTATTACAATATTCCTGCTTTCAAAAAAATCTCGATTGAAGCACCATATCATAACCTAACTAATGCTGGTCACATTACATATATCGAGCTAGACGGTGACCCACTTGGAAATCTAGATGCATTCGAAAAAGTTGTTCGTTATATGAAAGAATCTGGAATTGGCTATGGTTCAATCAATCACCCTGTAGACCGTGACCCTGTTTGTGGATACACTGGTATTATCGGTGAAACTTGTCCAAAATGTGGACGTTCAGAAGATGACGGTCAAGGTAATTTCGACAGAATTCGTCGTATAACAGGTTACTTGGTAGGTACTTTGGATAGATTTAACACTGGAAAACGTGCAGAAGAAGCTGACCGTGTTAAACATTCACTTAAAAAATAATGAAAATTAGAGTAAATGGAATTGTAACTGAGTCTATCGTTGATGGACCAGGAATGAGATATGTGATTTTCACACAAGGCTGCCCTCATCATTGTGTGGGTTGTCATAATCCAGATACCCACGATTTTGGTGGTGGATACGATCTTGAATTTGAAGATGTTTTGGCATATCTAAAGTCAGATCCGCTTAATGATGGTGTAACTTTTTCTGGTGGAGAACCAATGGCTCAAGCAGAAATTTTGACTGAGCTTGCAAAAGAAATAAAATCGCTTGGCAAGACAATTATGATTTATAGCGGGTATACTTTTGAGCAAATTATGAATGATGATGCAATGAAAGGCTTACTTACATACTGTGATATATTGGTTGATGGTAAGTTTGAACTAGCAACTAAAAGCTTGCTTTTACACTTTCGAGGAAGTGCAAATCAGCGTATAATTGACGTGCAAATGTCCCTTGAAAAGAGCGAGATTGTGCTGTCAGAATTAAATTATTAATAAAAGCGTCGATACTATAATTGTATCGACGCTTTCTTGCGTAAAGCCATAAAACTTTACACTATGATTTTGATGGAATTTAATTTACATATTATTTTACCGAATTAACCAGCTTTAATCAGCTTTTGATGAAGATAAGATTCAATACAAAAATAATATTTAACCAAGAAAAACAAAAGTGATGTAAAGTGCAAAAACTTTACATCACTAATTTTATCTATTTTTCAAGCAGACATACACTGTGTGCAGAAATTCCTTCTAATCTACCAGTGAATCCGAGTTTTTCTTCGGTCGTCGCTTTAATATTCACGTTGTCAATTGAAGTGTTCAAGCAACTAGCGACGCTTACTCTCATATCATCAATGTATGAACGAAGTTTTGGTTTCTGTGCAATAACAGTTGCATCGATATTTCCAACTTTATAACCTCGACTATGCATTTCATTGTAAACTCGTTCTAATAAAATCATACTAGAAATATCTTTAAACTCAGCTGAAGTATCTGGAAAAAGCGTTCCGATATCGCCGAGAGATAATGCTCCGATAATGCTATCCATAATGGCGTGAACCAAAACGTCCGCATCGCTATGACCAAGCAGTCCGAGTTCAAACGGAATTTCAATTCCACCTAAAATTAATTTTCTATCTGGCACTAATTTATGCACATCGTATCCGTGACCAATTCTCATTAAAAACCTCTTCTGTCTATAATTAAAGACGCCAAAGCGATGTCTTCTAGTGTTGTAATTTTGATATTATCGTAACTTCCTTGAACCGTATGAATTGCTACTCCTTGTGCTTCGGCACAAGATGCGTCATCTGAAAATATTTGCTCACTTGTTAAAGCTTGTTCAGTAACTTTCTTGATAATGGTGGACTTAAAGGTCTGAGGAGTTTGCACTGCAAATAAATTTTCGCGATTTAATGTGCGTTCTACTACTCCATTCTCAAGGATTTTTATAGTGTCTTTTACTGGAACAACTGGAATTGATGCGCCATTTTTATCGGCACACTCAATAGATGCATCTATTATATCTTGAGTAATTAGCGGACGTGCACCATCATGAATTGCAATGATTTCAGTTTTTTCGTTGCAAGCATTTATTCCGTTTAAGGTAGAATGAGTTCTAGTTT
Source organism: Clostridia bacterium (assembly GCA_044426345.1). GTDB lineage: Bacteria > Bacillota > Clostridia > Oscillospirales > Butyricicoccaceae > CAYJLC01. The sequence goes on from JAWXUP010000016.1 coordinate 17,777, forward strand.
GACCACCAATTACTATTTTTGATGGAGTCTTCAAGACTTTGCAAAATTTTGAAAAGTCCACAAAATCATCTTGTCTACACACTAGAATAATTTCTGTAATTCTTTCAGTTTTATCAAACACTTCAAGAGTTTTTTCGATAACAGTCTGCCAACCGATTTGCATCAAAAGTTTATTTTCGCCCATTCTTGTTGATGATCCAGCGGCAACAATTACAGCTGATACAAAAATTTCACGCTCTTTTTTTCTTCCGAACATTTTTTCTCCTTAAGAGTTTTTGATAAATTCTTCTAATCTGTCTAAACCACGGTCAATTTCTTCCATAGAAGTCGCATAAGACCATCTTATGTAGTTTTTACAACCAAAACCAGAACAAGGAACGGTTGCAACTAAGCCTTTTTCAAGGAAAAGTTTAGCAAAATCATTGTCATCGTGGATTAATTTCTCATACATTGTTTTGCCAGAATAAGGAGTCATATTCATCATAATATAGAAAGCACCCTCTGGTTTTATACAAGAAATACCTTCGATTTTATTCATACGTTCAACCATATGGTCACGACGTTTTTCGAATTCTTTTAACATAACATTAATTTGCTCTTGATCACCTGTTAACGCCTCAAGTGCAGCGTATTGAGAAACTGTACACGAACAAGAAGTAGAGTGGCTTAAATAATTTGCCATAATTTGGGCAATTTGTTCATTACATAACGCATAACCAATTCTAAAACCAGTCATACAATATGTTTTTGAAACGCCGTGAATTAAGATTGCAAGTTTTTTGATTTCTTCGCCACAACTAGCAATACTTACGAATTCCTTGTTATCATAAACTAATTTATAGTAAATTTCATCAGAAATAACGTAGATTTTATGTTTTACACATAAATCAGCGATTGCTTGCATTTCTGCTCTTGAATAAATCATACCAGTTGGATTTGATGGACTATTTAGGAATAAAACTTTTGTTTTAGAAGTGATAACTTTTGCGATTTGGTCTGCAGTTACTTTGAAACTATTTTCTTCAGTAGCATCAAGAAAAACGCATTTTCCGCGTGCTTGCGCAACCATTTCAGAATATGAAACCCAGTAAGGTGTTGGGATTATAACTTCGTCATTGTTATTTAAAAGACACATTAAAAGTGTATATATAATATGTTTTGCGCCAGAACTAACCACAACTTGCGATGGATCATATTCTATACCGATATCTTCGTAAAGACGGTCACAGACAGCTTGTCGTAGTTCTGGAATACCAGAAACTGGTGAATATCTAGTTTTATTTTCAACTATAGCATTAATTGCAGCTTGTTTTATATTATCTGGCGTTGGGAAGTCTGGCTCGCCTGCGCCAAAACCAACAACATCGATACCATCAGCTTTCATTTTTTTGAAAAGCGCATCAATAGCAAGTGTTGTAGATGGGTTTATATTCATAGCAATTCTAGAAACGGATTTTGTCATTTTTTTGTACTCCTTATAAATAATACTTACTTATAGTATAATAACACATCTTAAAAATAATTTCAAGTGATTTTGAAATTTTGTATAGCCTTTTCTTTCAAAATGTGTTATTATACTGTAGTAACTTAATTTGAAAAAGAGGATTTATTTTATGATATTAAACTATGAGCAATTTATAAAAACTATACCAAACAAGAAAACTTTTGTACTTTTTGGAAATAAACTTACACATTCAATTTCTTCAAATATTCACAGTAAAATATTTAAAGAGTATGATTTGGATGCAGAGTATTTTCACGTTGAATTAAAAAAAGAACAACTTTGTGACGCTATAAACCATCTTAAAAAGCATTATTGTGGTGCAAATGTAACTATTCCGTATAAAACTGATGTAATGGAATTTTTAGATGAATGCGATGAAGTTAGCTCTCGTTTGAACAGTGTGAACACAATTTTAGTAAAAGATGGCAAAACTTTTGGTTATAATACCGATATAATTGGCATTTACGAATCTCTTGCAAAAGACGGTATTTCGCTGAAAAATAAAAAAGTGGCACTTCTTGGTTATGGTGGCACTGCGAATGTTGTTGCTGACATTCTTGCAAAAAACGGTGCTGATACAGTAATTTTTGGTCGAGATTTGCAAAAAGCGTCAAAGCTTCAAAAATATGTTTTAAATAATTTCCCTGATGCTATTATAAAAATTGAGAAGTTTGAAAATTTTAGCAATGACTACGAGTTAATTTTCAATACTACACCGTTTGGTATGAACGAACTTGAGGGACAGTCGCCTATCGATGATTTTTCTAGTGCAGAATACGTTTTTGACTGCGTTTATAACCCTCAAATCACAAAAATTATAGATATTGCTAGAAATTATGGTATAAAATCACGTAGCGGACTTAATATGCTGTATACTCAAGCATTGTTTGCTCAACATATTTGGTTTGATTTTGATGTAACACGACCTAACGACATATATGATGAACTTTCTAGCGAATTATTCATAAAACGCCTAAAAGACCGTAATATTGTGCTTTTTGGCTTTATGGGTTGTGGAAAAACTACTGTTTCAAACCTTTTAGCTAGCGAAACAGGATTAAATTTAGTTGATACAGATACTTTTATCGAAAAAATGGAAGGTGAAAAAGTTAGCGAAATTTTTGCTACAAAAGGCGAACCACATTTTAGAGTGTGCGAGACAAAATGTGCAGAAATTTTAGCAAAACAACAAAATAATATCATTTCAACAGGTGGTGGCTTTGTAATTGACGAAAAAAATGTTGAAATTTTAGCAGAAAATAGTGTTTTCGTGTTTATTGATACTACTTTTGAAGAAATTTTCAGCAGGGTTTCAAATGACCCTACTCGCCCACTTTCTAAAGCTGATACATTAAAAGAACTTTTCGACAAGCGCTATCCTATATATAGTAGCATAAATGCGTTGACGGTTTCAGGTGCTATGTCTCCCGAGCAAATTGTAGATGAAATTATAGGAAAAGTTTAGTCTTTGTGGCTTAACTTGCCATTGCATATAGTTTGAAAATTTGGTATAATACAGATATTATTATAATTCACTTTTTATGCCTTTAAGGAGGTCAAATGAAAAAACTAATATGCACTTTTTTAGCATTTTCGCTAATTTCAAATATTACAGCGTATGCTTTGATTGATACTACATTCCAAAATTCTTATGAAATTGGTGATGGAATTACATATACTCACGTTGCAGGCACTAATAGTTCAGGTCCTCAACGAGCAAATATTATAGAATACTCTCCAAATGACAATGTGTCACCTATGGTTGCGTACGGTAGCAAACTTTATGGTAAGTCTAATATTCTAACGGTTGGTGATTACGTAGAGAGCTTAGGGTCTACAGTTTTAGGTGGTGTTAATGGTGATTTTTATACCCTTACAACTGGTATTCCACTAGGCTTGGTAATGCAAGATGGTCAGATTATGTCTTCTGATTCTTGGCAAAATGCACTCGGTTTTAAAGCTGATGGCTCTGCGATTATCGACCGTCCTGGTATGGATATGAAACTTTATTATAATGATACATATGTTCAAGTAAATTATTTCAATAAAATACGTACCGACGCTTATGTTTATATGTTTGACACAAATTTCAGTGCTGAAACTCGCGTTACCACTTCAGGAACTGATATAATATTGGAAAAAGCAGACGAAAATATATTGACTCCGACTAGCGATTTAACTTTCACGGTGGTAGATATCGTCAAAGGAAATTCATCTTACCCTATCGGTGAAAATCAGTTTATTCTGAGTATAGATGACAAATTGTCAGATAGAGTTCCTGATGTTGAAATCGGAGCGACAATGACGCTGTCAACTAGAGTTTCAAATGTTGAATGGAACGATGTTACTTTTGCAGTTGGTGGGCAGACTATTTTAATTCAAGATGGCGTTATACAATCGAACTTAGGAACATCAAAAGACCCAAGAACAGCTATCGGTATAAAAGCCGATGGTACTATCGTTACTTATGAGGTTGACGGTCGTGATTCTAGTTTTAGTAACGGTCTGTCACTTACGGATTTAGCGGCAGAGATGTACGCATTAGGCTGTGTTTCTGCAATAAACCTTGATGGAGGTGGTTCTTCTTCGGTTGCAGTACAGTTTGCCGGTTATGACGATATTATTGTAACAAACAGTCCGTCAGAAGGCTCACTTCGTCCTAATGCAAACTTTGTTTTCTTTGTAAATAACACGCAACCAACTGGCGAGTTGGCAGCGATTCATATTTATCCGGAAAATTATTTTATGCTTGTAAATTCTACAATTGATGTTGCAGTTAAAGGTGTAGATGAAAATTTTTACGCAGTTGATATCGATGATGATTTCAAAACGCTAACTGACACAGATTCACAAATCGTTGACGGAACTTACACTGCTACTGGTGTTGGAGAGGCTCACATTACAGCAAGTTATGGGGATTTTTCTAATACAGCAACAGTTACTGTGCTTGATAAAGTTGATTCAATAACAGTTTTAGATGAGGAGAATAACTCTGCAATTTCAGATTTAAGTATAAACCAAGGTGATAGCATCGACTTAAAAGCGACGGCTTTGTACAAATATTTAGAAGTTGCTGTGTCTGATTTAAGCTTTAAATGGGAAGTCAACGGAGATGTTGGTGAAATCGATGAGAATGGTATTTTTACTGCATCTACCAAAAAATCTGATGGTAATATTTTAGTTTCGTATGGCAATTATTCGTCAACTCAAGTTCCAGTTTCTATTGGTCTTATGAGCGAGCCGAATGTTTATATAATCACGGATTTTGAAAGTCCATTTGAATTTGAAATGTTAAATGGTACGCAAAGTTACAGCGACCTTAAAGTTGCAAACGGAAAAACAAGTACTATGATTGCGTACGATTTCGGCGAAACAAATAGCACAATTTTAACAACAACGCAAAATATTTATGATTATGATGTGATTAATTTCAAAGTTTTAGGCGACGGTTCTGAAAATTCATTATACGTAAACTTCTATAACGAAGAAGGTGTTATGATTCAAATTCCAGCTGTAGATTCGCTTACAAATACCGATTACATTAGTGTTTCTCTTGATATTCCATCAGAGGCGACAAGTTTTGCAGGATTCTCAATTAAAGAGGGCTCTTCAAAAACAGGTACAATTTATCTTGACCATATCACACTAAGTAATGAGAAAAATGATAACGCTGCTCCAATTATGACATTGTCAGAAGTTCCAACTATAGCTGACGAAGTGTCTATTACAGGTACAATTGTTAACGATGAGAGTTACGCTGTTGATAAAGAAAATATTTCAGTTACTATAAACGGAGAGTCAAAATCATTTAATTACGTTCTGAAAGACGGAGAATTTAGCTTTAATTCAGGTATTTTAAGCGATGGTGTCAACAGAATTACAATCACTGCGATTGATACTTTCGGAAATATTGCAACAACGTCATATGATGTTGTTAAGGAAGTTGAAGAACCAGAAGTTGAAACTCCGGAGGAAGAAATTCCTGAAGGTGAAACATCAGATAGCGAAACGCCAGAAAGTGAAGTTCCAGATGAAGAAATTCCAGATGATGGTGCTATAACTTTTGAAGATATTTCTGAAAGCTGGGCGAAAGATTACATTAATTTTGCAGCTCAAAATGGCATCGTAAATGGTGAAACTAAAGAGGGTCTGTGGTATTTTAATCCAAGCAGAAACCTTACTCGTGGAGAATTTGCTGTAATTATGTCAAGGTTCTTAGGTTTAGAAACTGAAGTTGTGGTTGAACCAGAAACGATTGACGAAGATGGTGAAATTGTTGAGGCTGTAATTGAAACAATTTCTGCAAATACTGAGTTCTCTGACTTAGAAAATATCGCAGATTGGGCATTGCCTCACGTAATCGCTGTTTCGAATGCTGGCATTATGAATGGTATTTTATCAAATGACGGTAGTGTTGCTTTCAATTCACAAAATACAATCACACGTGCTGAAGTTATTACGGTTCTTGGTAGAATTATCGATAAAGGTTTCGAAACTGAGCCAATTTCATTTGTTGATGAATCAAGTATCCCAAATTGGTCTTACGAACACTTTGAAACTTTGATAAATCTTGGAATGCTAAACGGATATACGGACGGTACAATTAAACCGTTAAATAATATTACACGAGCAGAAGTTTGTAAGCTTATTTATATGGTAAAATAAAATTAACACCCTAAAATCTAGAAAAAACTAGAAATTAGGGTGTTTTTTTACAATTTGCTGATGATTTCATTACAAAGTAGTACAATATCTTCGCGAGGTTTTAATTTTAACACTATATATGGTTGTTCTTCGAAATTTAGTACCATTCTGTCTTTGAATTCCGAGCATAAATACATCATTCGTTCTATATTTACCTTTTCGTATTCAAAATACAACTTGCCTTCTTTTATAGAAATCTTAGAAATGTCATTAATGCTAGCAATTGCACGTATTTTTGCAATATAACAAAGTGCAAGCATATTTTTAGGAGGCTCTCCATACCTGTCTAGAATTTCATCGACCATATCCAAACGGTCAGCCTCGGTTTTAATCATAGCAATTCTACGATAAAGGTCGATTCGTTGGCCAATGTCTCCGATGTAATCAGTTGGAATATTCGCTGAAACTGGTATATCAACAACACACTCTGTGAGCTTGGGTTTCTCAATCCCATTTTCTTCAAGTACAGCCTCTTCGAGTAATTGTAAGTATAAATCATAGCCAACGCCGTTTAAATGCCCACTTTGCTCCGAGCCTAAAACATTACCAGCGCCACGAATTTCAAGGTCACGCATTGCAATTTTAAATCCTGAACCAAACTCGGCAAATTCTCGAATTGCAGCAAGTCTTTTTGAGGCAACATCAGATAAAACTTTGCCAGCTTGGTAGGTTAAATACGCATAAGCTACTCGGTTTGAACGTCCAACACGACCTCTAATTTGGTGTAGTTGAGATAATCCCATCTGGTCAGCGTTTTCTATAATCAGTGTGTTTGCATTTGACACGTCGATACCTGTTTCTATTATTGTTGTAGCGACTAGCACGTCGATTTCACCATCATTCATTTTCGCCATTATATTAGAAAGTTGACGTTGCGACATTTTGCCGTGAGCCACCTCAACATTAATATCGGGTAGCTCCATTTGTATTTTAAAAGCAACTGAATTTATTGTATCGACGCGATTGTGTAGATAAAAGCATTGTCCATTTCGTGAAATTTCACGTCTAATCGCATCTATAATAATCCCAAAATCGTATTCTAAAACGTATGTTTCTACTGGATGACGATTGTGTGGAGCTTGTTCTAAGACCGACATATCGCGAATTCCTGAAAGTGCCATATTCAGCGTTCTAGGGATTGGAGTCGCAGAAAGCGTTAGGACGTCAATTTGAGCACCAAGTTCCTTGAGTTTTTCCTTATGAGCCACGCCAAAACGTTGTTCTTCGTCAATTACAAGCAATCCTAAATCACGAAATTTTATTTCTTTCATAAAAAGTTTGTGCGTGCCGATAATCAAATCAATATTGCCATCTTTTAGTCTTTGCAGTATATTTTTTTCTTCTTTCGGAGTTTTAAAGCGGGAAATGAATTCTATTTTTATAGGAAAACCGTTAAAACGTTGCATTGCTGTTAAGTAATGTTGACGAGCGAGTACCGTTGTAGGAACTAAAATTGCAGCTTGTTTCCCACTTAAAATACACTTCATAACTGCACGCAAAGCAACCTCAGTTTTACCGAAACCAACGTCGCCACAAAGAAGTCTGTCCATTGGAATTGGCTTTTGCATATCGGATTTAATTTCATCAATACTACGAAGTTGGTCGTCTGTTTCATCAAAAACGAATGCATTTTCGAAGTCTTCCTGCCAAACATCGTCTGGTTCAAAAGAAATACCTTCTATTTTTGCACGTTTTGCATATAATTCAGTTAAATATTTAGCGAGATCCTTAGCAGCTTTTTTTGCACGTGCTTTGGTTTTTTTCCAATCTGCACCACCAAGCTTATTGAGTCGAACGGTTGAATCTTCCCCACCTGCACCGATGTATTTTGAAATTGCATCAAGATTTGTTGTCGGAACTGACACTGTGTCACCAGCAGAATATAAGATGGTTACGTAATCACGCTCAATCTTATCGAAAGTCATTTTTTCAAGGCCGATAAATTTACCGATACCGTATTTTTCATGCACGACAATATCACCAACTGTGAGGTCGGTGTAAGATTTAACGTGTTGACGATTGCTTTTTCTAACTTTTTTATCATTAGTTTTTGCAATAATTTGACCCTCTGTAATAACTGCAAGTTTTATGCTAGGATATTCAAAGCCACTAGAAACGCTAGCATCAACGATTGAAAGTTTCCCTTTAGGGTCATTTGTGATTTTTACAGGGAAATTTTTGAGAATTTCAGCCATATTTTTCGCACGAAGGTCACCTTTGCACAAAATTATAACTTTATATCCATTTTCGCTGTAATATTTTATATCTTCAAGTGCTAATTCAATGTTACCACCATATGCAGGAAGTTGCTTTGCAGTTACGTTAATAATAGCTTTTGGATCTATAAAATGGTTTTTTTGAAGGAAAGTATCAAGCATTGTGACATTTGTTTTGCGAATTTTCGCATAAAATGCTGGAAAATCTAGGAAGTAGTCAACATTTTGAGAAATTATAATACCACGTTCGATTAAAGACGACATTTCCTCACAATTACGTTTAAAATACACTGTTGCTTGTTCAGTTATCGTGTGTGAATCATCTAAAAATATTAACGCATTTTTGCTTAAATAATCAGCAGCTGTATAAATTTTAGGATAAATTAATGTTAAATAACGGTCAAGCGTAGGAAAAACACCATCATTTTTAAGTTTTTCGATATCTTTTTTTATATTAGTCTCAAGTTCTACAGATTTTTTCACTTTGCTTTGCAAAAAATTTTCAAGCTTGCTAACAAGACCATCAATCCCACCTTCGGTAAAATGAGGTAAAACCTCTATTGCAGGTAGGATTTCGATGCTTGAGATATTGTCTTTTCTACGTTGAGAATCAAGGTCAAAAGTTGCCATCAAGTCTACTTCGTCATCGAAAAATTCTATTCTTACTGGTAAGTCCGAACCTACTGGGAAGATGTCTAAAATTCCTCCTCTTAGTGAAAATTGTGATACGCCCTCAACTTGAATTCTACGTACATATCCAGCATTTATCAGCTTTTGAGTTAGCTCTGCGATATCGTATGTTTCACCGTTTTCTATACTGAATTTTGCATTTTTTAGTACATCTGGAGGAATAGTTGCACCTAAAAGAGCGTCGATGGTTGTGATGATAATTCCATTGAAATTTTGGATTTTATCTAGCGTTTCAATTCTGCTTTGTGTAGAATTTCGAGAAGAAGAAACTATGTTATGAAATACAAAATCACGTGCGTGCAACATTAATACTTGCTCATCGGTAAACGCCTCGATATCCTCTTGCATACGTTTTGAAATTCCTTCATTTGCAGTGACAATCACGGTTTGACGAGCAAAATTTGTGTTTATAGCAGCTATAATGTTAGCTTTATGTATGTGCGACACACCACAAACCAAAGTTTCGGTCTGTTTTTTAGTAATTCGCGATAAAAGTTCGTTATATTCTTTTAAATTAGTTATAATTTGGGATAAATTTTCCATAGTCACCTACTTAATGTGTGTAAAATACTCTATTATATAGTATACCACAAATTACAAAAAAATATTAGAAATTTTTATATTATTTTGAAAAGTTTTATGTTATAATTGTTCTATTACATTTTTTACGAGGAGATTACAGGAGATTATTATGAGCAAAAAGCATTCCACAGATGAGCTTTTAGGTCAACTACCTATCGGTCAATCAATCACTAAACTAGCAATTCCAGCAATAGTCGCTATGTTAATTATGGCGATGTATAATTTCGTTGACACGCTCTTTATCGGTATGTTAAACTCTGACGAGGCATTAGCTGCGGTAAGTGTTGCATTTCCGATTATGACACTTATGAGTGCATTAGGACAGGTTATGGGTGCAGGGTCGGCGGCTGTTATTGGACGTGCATTTGGTTATGGCGACGATGATTACGCCAGCAAAACAGCGACAACGATAATTTTTTCATCAATATTAGTTGCAATTATTTTTATGACGATAGGACTAGTTTTTAGCGAACAAGTTTTCACTTTATTTGGAGCTACCGAACGTGTTATGCCTTATGCAAAACAATATGGTTCGTGGATGTTCATTGGTGCGATTTTTTCTATTCCTAATCAGTGTTTTAATAATATTGCACGTGCAGAAACTAAAGCTGTTCTATCTGCGACGGCTCTTATGACGGGTGCGATTACGAATATAATCTTAGATCCGATTTTTATGTTTCAATTTGATGTTTTCGGAATTGAAATAGGACTTGGAATGGGTCTTGTTGGTGCATCAATGGCAACAACTTTATCGCAAATGATAAGTTTTATTTTCCTTGCACAATTTTTCTTTAGAGGAAAATCCAAAGTACGCATTTTGCCAACTAATTTCAAGCCAAGCAAACGAATTTATTCAGAAACAGTTAAATCTGGTGCTCCAATCGGCACAACTCAGCTTTTGAGTGCGATAGCTGTATCGGTTACTAACGTTTTATCTGTAAAATTTGCTCCAGACTCTATTACTGGTGATAATTTCATTGCGGCCTATGGCGTTGTCTTGAAGATTTTGAGTATTATTCAATTTACAACTATAGGATTTTTGCAAGGGTATCAACCAATTGCATCATACTCTTATGGCGCTAAAAACAAACAAAGATTTTTTGCATCATATAGATTTACAAAACGACTTATGTTAGCGTATTCGATTTTCGCAACAATTGTGGTTCAGATATTCTCAACGAATATAATTATGGCATTTTCGAGCAATCCTAAAATCATAGAATATGGAGCTAGATTACTGGTATTTAATAATATTTTCTGTGTTTTAACAAGTTATTGTTTCTTAATTATGTTGACTTCACAAGCTACAGGTAATGGTAAATTGGGTTCAATAATTGCGTTTTCTAGACAAGGTATACTTTATATACCAGCACTTATTTTATATCCAACTATACTGGGATTTTCAGGTATTTTTTATGCGCAAGCTACAGCAGATTTGATTACTTTTATAATTGCCGCGATTGCATTTATGAAATATTTAAAAATCTTAGACAAACATTTTGTACAATAAGAAAAAAGCGAGCAACAAAAAATGTTGTTCGCTTTTTTTGAATTTTTAAAACAAAAAACAGACATTATTCTAAAAAATAACGTCTGTTTATAATTTTGTCTTATTCTTCAACTAAATCGCCTACTGCGTAAGGAATGAATACGATTTGAGCGATTTTTTCCCCTACTTCTAGGATTTGGCTTTCGTCAGAATGGTTATGTAAACCGATTACATATTCGCCTGTAAAGTCTTCACTTCTAATACCAACTTTACAAGATGGTGCAAGGCCACGTTTTGTAGACATACTACTTCTTGCAAAAATTGCTGCAAAATGACCTTCAGGTGGAGTCATAGCTATACCAGTTCTGATTTTAACAGTTGTGTTTGGTGAAATCACAATTGGTGCTGCAATATCGGCATAAATGTCGAATCCAGCAGATTTTCTTGTGTCTCTAGTTGGAGTTTTTGCTGTTTTAGTTAGTTTTTTGAATTTAATTTCCATAAGCCACATCTCCTTTTGATTCAGATAATCCTTTAATATACTTTCATATATTTTCTAAACATCAAAAAAGGAACACTAAAACGGTTTCTTTTATATGATTTAACTAATTATATCATATATTTTGATAAAAAACACTAGTCAAAATGCACTAAATTTAGGGTGGATTTATAGTTAAAAATTAATAAATACAACTAAGTAGAATTGCCCAAAAAGGAATGAAAAAAAGTGATAAAATTGTCGTTAAAACAATACATTTTGCCGCAAGTTCGCCATCTCCGTTATATTTTATAGCTAAAATTGCTGTAGAAGTACCTGCTGGCATAGCTGCAAGGACAACTGAAACACTACCAACAAGTTCTGGAACACCTGTAAACTTACAAGCTATAAAAACAAAAAAAGGAATGATAATTAATCTTAAAAATGAAAATAAAACCGTACCTTTGGTAAACATTGTTTTAAAATTAGATTCAGCGAGCATAAAGCCGATTAGGAGCATCGCAAGTGGAAATGCAGCGTCACCAGTAGCAGAAATTGTTCTAGTAATCGCATATGGTAACTGAATTTGTGAAATAAGTACAAATAAACCTATGTAAACTGCAACAATACAAGGGTGCGTAGCAACTTTTTTTACGACTTCCCTTTTGTTTTCAATTTTTGAAAAATACGACACACCAGCACTCCACATAACCACGCGTTGTGGAATAACATAAAGTGATGCATAAAGCATTCCCATTGCACCATAAATTCCCTCAGCAACAGGAGTTCCGAGGAAACCAGCATTTGAGCAAATTGTTCCGTATTGATATATCATTCGCTGTTCTTTTGGTACTTTATTATATAGAAAACGGTTTAAGATAACGCAAAAAACCTCAATTAGACACGATATTAGCATTATAAGTCCACCTTGAATAAGAATTTCTTTAGAAAATTCTACGAAAAAAGCATCTATAATGTTGCAGGGTAAAACGATATTAACCACGATATCGGTCACAACACGCTTGTCATTTGTAAAAATAATATTTTTTTTGCGTAAAACAAACCCAAAAACTGCAATTAGTGCCATAACTAGTTGCAAATTTATCAAATTATCAAAATTCATTATATACCTCATCTAATAATTAAAACGCACAATAAAATAATTTTAACATAAATTTTTCTTTTTAGCTATATAAAAATTCAAAAAAGCTATAAAAAACTCAACTAAATTTAAAAATTCCCCTTAAATACTGAGGTTTGAAGATATAAATTTTTTATCCGTCATATACCTTAAAATGTTGTATTTTAAATTTAGGAATATTTTTTAATAAAAATGACGAAAAAGATTGATTTTAAACTCAAAATATGGTATTCTATATTATATGATTTTTTAGCAGTAAATCGCTAACATAATGTAGTGTGTGCTAATATTTAGACATTTTGAGCAAATTTTTTTGCTTAAATATACAAAATTAAGGGGAGAATTTCTTATGGAATTTATGACAGGACAAACAAAACCAAAAGATATGAACATTTTTGAGTTGATGGACGCTCCAGATAATACAAATGTTAATACTCATGGTATGGTTTATTCAAAAAAAGATATGGGTGATTTTGCTTTCATCACTTTGAGAAAAAGCAATGCACTTGTTCAATGTATTATGGAAAAAGGCGTTTTTAATATAGCTGAAATTTCACCAGAGTGTTCAGTAAGTATCGAAGGTACGGTAAAAAAAGACGATAGAGCGCCAAATGGTATTGAAATCCATATAAATAACATAAACATTTTATCTAAACCTGCAGCTCCTACTCCAGTTAATCTTTCAAAAAGAAAACTTGGTATGAATCTTGAAACAAACGTTAGCTTACGCCCTGTAACTCTTAGAAACGTTCGTGAACGTGCTGTTTTCAAACTTCAAGAAGGCGTAGTAAAAGGTTTTAGAGATTTCTTTACAAAAGAAGGATATACTGAAATTCGCACACCAAAAATTGTTGCATCTGGTGCTGAAGGTGGCGCAAATATCTTTAAATTAGATTATTTCGGCAAAAAAGCATACCTTGCACAATCACCTCAATTCTACAAACAAACTTTAGTTGGCGTTTATGAAAGAGTTTTCGAAATCGGACCTGTTTTCCGTGCAGAAAAACATAATACAACACGTCACTTAAATGAATATATCGGCGTTGATATGGAAATTGGTTTCATTGATAGTTTTTACGACATTATGGAGGCTGAAACTGGAGCTCTTCAAAATATGATTAAAACTCTAGAAACTGAGTATTCAAGAGAACTTCGCATACTTGGAGTTAACCTTCCAAATGTCGAAAAAATCCCTTCAGTTCGTTTTGATGTTGCAAAACAAATGGTTTCTGAAGAATATAACAGACGTATTAAAGACCCATTTGATTTAGAACCAGAAGAAGAACAACTTATTTCTAAATTATTCAAAGAAAAATACGATGCAGACTTCGTTTTCGTAACACACTACCCTGTTAAAAAACGTCCTTTCTATGCAATTGATGACCCAGAAGATTCTAAATTCACTTTAAGTTTCGACTTGTTATTTAGAGGTATGGAAATCACAACTGGTGGACAACGTATCCACGATTATGACACTCAAGTTGCGAAAATGATTTCAAAAGGACTAGACCCTGCTGACTTCGAATCTTATTTAATGATTCACAAACACGGTATGCCTCCTCACGGTGGTTTGGGTATGGGACTTGAACGTTTATGTATGAAATTACTTGACGGTGCAAATGTTCGTGAAGCCGCTATGTTCCCACGTGATATGACACGTTTAGTGCCTTAATTTTGGCGACAGTAAGAAAGGAAATTCTATGAAAATTACAGATGAAATGATAGATTATATCAGCGTTTTAGCTCGTTTAGAATTATCAAATGACGAACGCGAAACTGCAAAAGTTGAAATCGGTAAAATTATCGATTATATGGATGTTTTAAACGAACTTGACACTGATGGTATTGAGGCTATGAGCCATGCTTTCCCAGTTTCAAACGCTTTCCGTGAAGATGTTTTAAAAGATTCGGTAGACAAAGAACTTATCACATTAAATGCACAAAGTAAAAAAGATGGCTGTTTCAAAGTGCCAAAAGCTGTTGAATAGAGGGAGAAAATTATGAGTTTAGGTAATTTAACTGCCCTTGAACTTGGGCAAAAAATTAAAAATCGCGAAGTTTCTGTTGTTGAAGCAACAAAATTTTCGCTTGATAATATCGAAAAATATGACAGCACTTATAACTGTTATGTTACAGTGTGTAAAGAAGAAGCTTTAGCACAAGCTGAAACTGTACAAAAAGGCATTGATGAAGGTAATCTTACTTCTCCGCTTGCTGGTGTGCCTATGGCTATAAAAGACAATATGTGTACTAAAGGCATTCTTACTACTTGTGGTTCGAAAATGCTTGAAAATTTCAAACCAATTTATTCATCAACAGCTGTAAATAAACTTGCAGATGCTGGTGCTGTGATTTTGGGTAAACTTAATATGGACGAGTTTGCGATGGGTTCAACTTGCGAAACTTCACATAGTGGAACTACAAAAAATCCATGGAATAAAGATTGTGTTCCTGGTGGTTCTTCTGGTGGTTCGGCTGCTGCTGTTGCTGCAAATGAAGCATTCGCTACATTAGGTTCTGACACTGGTGGTTCTATCCGTCAACCGGCTGCTTATTGTGGTGTAACAGGCTTAAAACCTACTTATGGTACGGTTTCTCGTTACGGTTTAGTTGCGTATGCATCATCTTTAGACCAAATTGGCCCTATCGGTAAAGACGTTTATGACGTTGCTGAAGTTTTCCAAACTATCATGGGTCATGATGATAAAGACAGTACGTCAGTTAAAAATGATATTTCAAGATTTACGCTAGAAAACAACGTAAAAGGTATGAAAATTGGCGTTCCACAAGAATATTTTGCTGAAGGTTTAGACGAAGAAGTTCGTGCAAGTGTTATGGATGCTGTTAAAACTCTTGAAGGCATGGGTGCTATCGTTGAAACTTTCTCAATGCCATCACTTTCAGTTGCAATTCCAGCCTACTATATCATCGCGTGTGCTGAAGCATCAAGCAACCTTTCTCGTTATGATGGTATCAAATATGGTCACCGTGCAGAAAAATTCGAAGACTTGACAGATTTATACTACAAATCACGTAGCGAAGGCTTTGGCGAAGAGGTTAAACGTAGAATTTTAATCGGCTCTTTCGTTTTAAGCTCTGGTTATTATGATGCATATTACAAAAAAGCTCTTCAAGTTAAAGCGTTGATTAAAAAAGGTTTTGACGAAGCTTTTGCAAAATATGATGTAATTTTAAGCCCAACTGCCCCATCTACTGCGCCAAAAATTGGTGAAAGTTTAGGCGATCCACTTAAAATGTACCTAAGCGATATTTACACAATTTCTGTAAACTTAGCTGGTCTTCCAGGTTTGGTTGTTCCTTGTGGATACTCAAAAGCTGGTATGCCAATCGGTTTACAAATCATTGGTAATGCTTTCTCAGAAAAAACTATTCTTTCTGCTGGTGCTGCGTTCCAAAGCACTACAGATTATCATACTAAAAAACCAACACTTGAAATGGAGGCTTAAAAATGGAATTTGAAACCGTCCTTGGTTTGGAAGTTCACGTTGAGCTTTCGACTAAATCAAAAATTTTCTGTTCTTGTACAACTGAGTTTGGTGGCGAACCAAATACTCACGTTTGCGAAGTTTGTTCTGGTATGCCAGGAACACTTCCTGTACTAAATAAAGAAGTTGTAGAATATGCAATCAGAACAGGTTTAGCTACAAACTGTAAAATAACTCAATACAATAAATTCGATAGAAAAAACTATTTCTACCCTGACCTTCCAAAAGCTTACCAAGTAAGTCAACTTTATGCTCCGATTTGTACAGATGGACATATCGACATCGAAGTTAACGGAACGAAAAAAGCTATTCGTATTCACGAAATTCACATGGAAGAAGATGCTGGGAAACTAATACACGATCCTTGGGAAGACCAAACTTTGGTAGACTATAACCGTTGTGGTGTGCCACTTTTAGAAATCGTCTCAGAACCAGATTTCCGTTCTGGAGAAGAAGTTATAGCGTATCTAACTAAGCTAAAATCTATACTTCAATACATCGATGTTTCAGACTGTAAAATGGAACAAGGTTCTATGCGTGCCGACGTAAACTTATCTATCCGTCCTTTTGGTCAAGATGAATTTGGCACAAGAACAGAAATGAAAAACATTAACTCTTTCAAAGCAATCGCTCGTGCAATTGTTGGTGAACGTGCAAGACAAATCGAACTTATTGAAGATGGCAAAAAAATTACCCAAGAAACTCGTCGTTGGGACGATAACAAAGGCAATTCTTTTGCAATGCGTTCAAAAGAAAATGCACAAGATTATCGTTATTTCCCAGAGCCAGACCTTGTGCCTATCGAAATTTCTGATGAATGGATTGAACGTGTTCGCGTTTCACTTCCAGAACTTCAAGATTCGAAAAAAGCAAGATATATGGCTGACTATGCACTTCCAGAATACGATACTGATATTATCACTGGATCAACTCACTTAGTTGATATTTTTGAAAAAGCAAATGAAGTTTGTCAAAATCCAAAAGAAGTTTCAAACTTTATTATGGGTGATATTCTACGTTTATGTTCTGACAACAAAGTTGATGTTGATGATATCACTTTCACATCAGCTAATTTAGGTGTATTAATCAATATGCTGACTGATAAAAAAATCAACAGAAAAATTGCAAAAGACGTTTTGTCAGTTATGTTTACTGAAAATGTAGACCCTGTAGCCTATGTTAAAGAGCATAATCTTGAAATTGTTGAAGATAATAACTTGGTAGCTGAAGTTGTTGCTAAAATTTTAGCTGACAATCCGAAATCTATCGAAGAATTTAAAGCTGGCAATGAAAAAGTTATGCAATTCTTAATGGGTCAATCTATGAGAAACCTAAAAGGAAAGGCAAATCCAGCAACTGTTACTGCAGTTATTAAAGAACAACTGTCAAAAATGTAATTTAATAAAATTTAAGCACGGTAAACTTTTTAGTCTACCGTGCTTTTTGTATTTAAGTTACTTTTCGTTAATTACTAGTTTTAAACCTTCTAAACTTGTATTTATAACTAATTCTTCTGGAAAATTTACTTCCTCTAACAATGTTAAAATATTAGATACTTCCCCTACTTCGCCACAATAATGTGCATCGCTATTTATAATAACTTTCGCTCCGTACTTTATGCATTTTGCAAGCATCTCTTTCATATTTTCATAAGGATTTTCACGAGTTGAGCGTGGACCAAGAGAAGAATTGTTAAGTTCTAAAATGGTATTTGTTCGAACTGCCTCGCGAACTACTATGTCGTAATCACAAGGATAACGAGAATCATCAGGATGACCTATGATTTTTACTTTTGGATTTTGCATAACATTTACAAGTCCACGAGTTACAGTTTCGATGTCTTGGTTAATCGCAATACAAGGCATATGCATACTTGCTATTATGTAGTCAACTTTACTTTCAACACGTTTGTTAATATCAAGTGTTCCATCGTAATCCATAATGTTGGCTTCAACTCCGCAATAAACACGAACTCCGTCTATGTAATCAGGAATAGCTGCAAAATTTACGAAGTAAAGGTTACCTGTAGAACCAGGCATTTTTTCGGCATGGTCACTAAAACCGTATGCAAGCAAACCTTTGTTTTTTGCTTCGGCTACATTTTCGCGAATAGTACTGTAAGCATGACCACTAGCAAGTGTGTGAGTGTGTAAATCGAATAAAATCTCCATAAATTCCCCTTTTTAGTATACGATTTCGTTTTTTAGAGACATTTTTTTGTCTTCTGACATTAAATAATTGATTATTTCTAGAGAAAAATCGATTGCGCTACCTAAAGCGTTTCCTGTAATTATGTTGTTATATGAGCAAACCTTTTTACCATTAGTAATCGTTCCATCAAGTTTTCCTTCGTATGATGGATATACTGCAGTTTCAATGCCGGCTAAAATTCCAAGTTTCCATAAAATTGTAGGTGCGGCACAAATTGCTGCAACTAATTTTCCATCTTCAAACTTTGATTTTATTAAAGATGTTAATTCGTCAAATGCGTTCAAATTAGTAGTTCCAGGCATTCCACCTGGAAGAATAAATGCATCACCATCGCTAAAATCAACATTATCGAAAATTTCGTCAGCAAGATAAGTGATTTTATGTGCACCAACAACCGCTCTTTCGTTTGAAATTGATATAAATTTTGCATCAATTCCTGCACGTCTAAGCAAATCAAGAGGTGTAACAGCCTCTACTTCTTCAAAACCTTCTGCTAAAAAAATATAAGCTTTTTTCATTTTAATCTCCATTTTTAGTATTTTCATAGAAAAACTGGCACTTTGAATGCCAGCTTTTAGCTTAATTAGTTACTGTGACAGCCGTGTTTATCTTCGCCACAATCATGACCTTCTTCGTGATGATGATTACAAATTATATTTGCGTTAAAGCTAAGTTTACCATCGATAAGCGCTTGAACATTTTCATCAGCGTTACCTGTTACACCAGGATATAATGTGATTTCAGCCTCAGCTAATGCTGTTTTAGCACCTCCACCGATACCACCACAAATTAATGCTTGTGTATCGTGAACTTTTAAAAATCCTGCAAGAGCACCGTGACCACTACCAATTGCGCTTACTATTTTAGTTGATACGATTGAACCGTCTTGAATATCATAAAATTTAAATGTTTCGCAATGACCAAAATGTTGAAAAATTTCGCCATTACCATATGTTACTGCTATTTTCATAAAAAACCTCCCTTAGTACTTTTATTATTTAATTATACTGCTAAATTTGATTTTCGTCAACTTTTTCTAAATACATTTTTTATATAAAACAGTAGGATTTATGGTTTGCTTTGCATATTTTTAAAATTTGAACAATAAAACTTTGCGTTTTGTGTAATTTTATGATATTATATTAAATATAACCAATTTTGAAAGGTGAATTTAATGGAAGAAAAAATACACAAACGTCGTGAACGCTATAAAGGTACACATCCGAGAAAATTTAATGAAAAATATAAGGAATTAAATCCTGAAAAATACGCAGATACTATCGAAAAAATTATTCAAAAAGGAAATACGCCAGCTGGTATGCATATCTCTATTATGGTTCCTGAAATTATCGAGTTTTTGCAGATAAAACCTGGACAAAAAGGTCTTGATGGAACACTTGGTTACGGAGGACATACATCGCATATGCTTAGAGAGCTTCAAGGCGATGGTCATATGTACGGTCTTGATATCGACCCTATTGAAATTGTAAAAACTCGTGAACGTCTTAAAAACTTAGGATTTGATGAGGATATTTTGACTATTTTACATCAAAATTTTGAAACAATTGACCAAGTGGCTCAAAAATATGGTCCTTTTGACTTTATTTTAGCAGATTTAGGTGTTTCATCAATGCAAATTGATAATCCAGAACGTGGTTTCACATTTAAACGTGATGGGATGCTTGATTTAAGATTAAATCCAGAAGAAGGAGTTTCGGCTTCGGAGCGACTTCTTACAATTACTCAACCAGAGCTTGAGGGTATGCTTGTAGAAAATTCAGATGAACCTTTTGCGTATGAAATTTCAAAAGCTGTTGTTCGTTCTATAAAAAAAGGGACACCTGTTGATACGACACAGAAACTGCGTGAAATAATAAGTGACGTTGTGTCAAATGCACTTAGAAATGAGCCAGCAAAAGCACGTGCAGAAGCGGTGAAAAAATCGTGTCAACGTACGTTCCAAGCACTTCGAATAGATGTAAATAATGAGTACGAAGTTTTATACTCTTTTTTAGAAAAATTACCAGATGCACTTGCTCCAGGTGGTAGGGTTGCAATTTTAACTTTCCACTCAGGGGAAGATAGATTGGTGAAAAAATCATTTAAAGAGCTTTCTCGTGCAGGAATTTATAGCGAAGTTGCACGTGATGTAGTTAGACCATCAGATGAAGAATGTAAGCAAAATGCACGAGCTCGTTCTACAAAAATGCGTTGGGCAATAAAAGCTTAGGAGGTATTTTATGAATAAAATTACAACTGTTTTTATCGATGTTGATAATACACTACTTGACTTTGGGAAAAGCGCAACTAAGGCAATTCAACAAGCATTTTTTAAGTATAAACTAATATATAAAGATGAATACTTCGAAATATTTAACGAAACAAACGATATTTTATGGAGAAGTTTAGAAAAAGGTTTAATTACACTTGATAAATTACACGAAATAAGATGGGTTACAATCTTTGAGCAAATTGGTATTGAAAACGTTGATGGCGTAGCTTTTGATGCCGATTTTGTTGAAATTTCTGGTCAAATTGGAATACCTATGGACGGAGCATTAGAAATTTTGCAATATTTATCAGAAAAGTATACAGTGTGTGTTGCGAGTAATTCAACATATAATAGACAATTTTACAGACTTTCTGATTGTAAAATGATGAATTATATTGACTTTTTATTCACTTCAGAGCATATAAACGCTCTAAAACCGAGTACGGAATTTTTTGATGCTTGTTTTAAGGAAGTTGGGAATTTGCAAAAAAATCAAGTAATTATGATTGGTGACTCACTTACTGCAGATATTGCAGGTGGAAAAAATTACGGAATTGCAACTTGTTGGTATAATCACACAAAAATTGAAAATTTTGATGAAAATATAGCAGATTTTGTTGTAAATAATCTTATTGATATCAAAAATTTCTTATAAAAGATTAAAAGCTGTACTCGTTTGAAGTACAGCTTTTTTATGTAATTTTTAATCGCAAGGAAAAACAACGCCGCATTGTGCACGAACTTCGTCCATAACTTCCATTATACGAAGAATTTCTTCGTGAGGCATCTCTTCGCACTCGGTTTTGCCTTGTTCAATAGCTTTTTTTGCTGCTAAAACTTGATATTCAAAACCAGTAATTTGCGCAGGAGCTTCTATGCGTTTAACGAGTTCGTATTCTTTGTTGTAAACTTCTAAACTTTCGTAATTATTGATATTTGAAAGCTTAATGAAACCTTCTTTACCGTGAATTACTCCCGTTCTGTCAGTTGTAGCAAGGAAAGTTGTAGTTAAGGTTGCCATTTTTCCATCTTCGTAAGTCAAAACTATTGCATTTCTACAGTCTACACCTTTTTCAGTAAGGCAAGCAGTCGCCATAATATTTTTTACTTTTGTGCCTAAAATCATACTTGCAAAGTTGATTACGTACACGCCAAGGTCTAAAACTGCACCACCACCTATTGCAGGATCTAACAATCTTTGAGAATAGTGACGAGTGTAACCTAAATTTGCTGTAATAGTGCTAATCTCACCAATTATACCACTATCTAACACTTCATTTATTGTTTCTCGCATAGGTAAATATCTTGTCCAAATTGCTTCTGCGATGAATAAATTCTTAGATTTAGCAAGTTCTAGTATTGATTTAGCTTGTTTTGTGTTCATCATAAATGGTTTTTCACATAAAACATTACGATTATTATCTAAGCAAAGTTTAACGTGTTCATAGTGTAAATAGTTAAGTGTCGCTACGTAAATTAAATCAATGTTATCATCAGCAACTAATTCTTCATATGAACCATAAGCTTTAGTTGCTGAAAATTCATCTGCGAAAGCTTGTGCACGTTCCAAATCTCTAGCCCCTACTGCGTAAAGTTCAACTTCATCTAAGCCACAAATTGTTGTCGCCATTTTTCGAGCAATGTTTCCTGCTCCCAAAATTGCCATTTTCATAAAATTTCCTCCATCTATTTTTTGTTATGCCTATTTTTTTCATTAATATAAGCGGCAGTGAGAAATCCGAAAATTACAAAAATCACCAATACACCTACATATAAATTGAATTGAGCGCTCATAAATTTTCTCCTTTTACATTATTTCCTTGGCAATAACGAAATCAATATATTGTTTTGCTGTTCTAGGCGAGAAACTTCCACGACGTGCAGACCAGGCTATAGCGCCAGTTTCAAGTTGTTCTTTATCCATAGAAACATTGTTATCAACTGCCAATTTTCCAACAATTTCCAGATATTCTTTTCTGCTTGGAAATGAGAAAGTGACTGTGATACCAAATCTATCAGAAAGTGATGCAGCCTCATCTAGTGTATCTTTTAGATGAACTTCATCTCCTTCTCTTGAAGAAAATGTTTCGGTAATCATATGGCGACGGTTGGTAGTTGCGTATAGAGCCATATTATCGCCAAGTTTATTTGAAGAACCTTCTAGAACGGCTTTTAATGCTGTGTAACTGTCATCGCCGTCCACAAATGTTAAATCATCAACAAAAACAATGAATTTCATTGGAATATTAGCTAACATATCGATAACTCTGCCTAAATATTTCAGATTATCCTTTGAAACTTCTATTAAACGCAAACCGTAACTTTGATAATCATTAACAATAGCTTTTACCGTAGATGACTTCCCTGTTCCTCGTTGACCATATAATAACATATTATTCGCCTTAACGCCACTCAACAGTGCCATTGTGTTATCGACTATAGTTTTACGTTGAGCCTCGTAACCTTTTAAATTTTCAAGGCAAATACTGTCTGGATTTAGTACGGGTTTTATTGTTGGACCAGTTTCATCAAGATAGAAGAAATTATAACGGCTGTAAAAACCATAACCGTGATTTACGCTATGCGATACAAAATGCTCAAATTTATCTCCCCAGTCGCCAAATTCGATAAAAATAGTTGGTTCGTTGCTGAAATTCGGCATATATTTAGTAAGTTCGTGAATTTTTGGGAACTTTTCTCCTATATGTTGCTTGATTTCATCTGGAGTTATACAGGCTATCTTATATAATATAGATAAATCATTTTTCGCAGCATCTACTATATATGTAGGAAGTTTTTCAAAATCTCCCTTTGAACATTCGAGTGTGAATAAATTTTCAGAATAAATCACTTTGTCGTAAATATAATCACATAAATTGCCTTTGAATGGACTTTTACAAAGCAAATGGAACATATTTGAATAAACTTCCGTAGCTTCGTTTGCATTTTCGCATTCATCACCGATAATTTTGGCAAGATTTTCAAAAACTTCATCTTGTAAAATTTCACGATATATAGATACGCTAGCCAACATAAATCCTAGCTCGCGCACATTTTTTTTCTCCATAATTGCACCTCAATATTTTAATTATTTAATTATACATCAATATTAATATTTTATCACATTATAGTGTTGAAATCAAGCTTAACATATTTACTTTTGCAGAATGACTAAATTTAATATTGATTTTTTATACAAAATGATAGATTTTACTTGGATTTAATCTTTTTATGGTAGTAGTTTTAACATTTATATAGTATATTATATATGTAGTTAGCGTTGACTCAAGAAAACTACTTGAATTATGATTTCTCATCTCTTTTTTATATTGAAAGGCGGCGGACGATGTGTCTGCTGTTTTTCTTTTGTCATAAAATAACTAAAAAGTATCTAAAAATAATAATTTTTTCTATAAATAAAATAATTGTTGCTTTTCCTTCGCTTAAATGTTAAAATATTTAAGCAACATTATTTAGAAAGTAGGATTTTTGATGTCTAAAAATATAAATCTTCTCGAAGGAAATATAACTTCGTCTATCGCAAGGCTAGCTTTTCCTCTAATGGGGATGAGTTTACTTCAAATGGCGTACAATCTAACAGACATTTTTTGGATTGGAAAACTTGGAGCTGGAGCTGTTGCAGCTGTTGGAACAGGTGGACTTTTGGCGTGGTTTGCAATGGGTCTTCATATGCTCGCACAGATTGGAGGACAAGTTTTGGTAGCCCAAAATTTAGGAGCCGGAGACAATTCTTTGGCTGGAAAATTAGCACATTCTGCTATCTTCTTGAGCGCCTCAATTTCGATTTTTATAGGCATAACTTTCAATGTGTTTATTAACCCTATAATAGGATTTTTTAATTTAAATGACACTGAAGTTATAGTTTTTGCAAAAACATATGTTTCAGTAATTTGTGGATTTATTTTATTTCAGCTAATGGCAAAACTGCTAACATCATTAATAACAGCAACCGGAAATAGCCGTGTTCCATTTATTGCCTCAACTTTCGGACTGATTTTTAATATCGTAATTGACCCGATTTTAATATTTGGCTGGTTTGGACTTCCTGCTCTTGGTGTGTTGGGAGCTGCAATTGCAACTGTTTTAGCTCAGATTATAGTACTTTTGGTGCTGGTTTTGTATACAAAAAGAGACCAAATTTTATTTTGTCACGTAAAATTATTTCAAAAACCAGATTTTTCACTTTGCAAGAAAATCTTAAAATTAAGTTTACCGGTGTCAATTCAAAACACAATCTTTCCACTTATTACTATGTATTTGTCTAGATTGGTTGCAGGATTTGGGGATCACGCTGTAGCGGCTCAACGTGTGGGTTCGCAACTTGAGTCTATTTCTTGGATGGCGACCGATGGTTTTGCTATTGCAGTGAATAGTTTTATCGCTCAAAATTATGGTGCAAAAAATTTAAAACGTGCAAGAGAAGGGTTCTTCAAATCGCTAAAAATCATTTTAATTTACGGAGTGTTCACATCTGCAATTTTAATATTTTGTGCCGAACCACTATTCAAAATTTTCCTTAGCGATGCGCCATCTCTTGCAATCGGAATCGACTACTTGAGAATTATGGGATTCTCGCAATTATTCCTTTGCTTAGAAATTTTGTGTAGTAATTCACTAAATGCTTTCGGTAAAACTTTGCCTCCTGCTACAATTTCGCTTTCGTGTATGTCACTTCGAGTTCCTCTTGCAACAATAATCAGTGCTGGCGCTATCGGACTTTCTGGCATTTGGTATAGTATGGCAATCACATCAATTGCAAAAGGTACTATTATGCTATGTGCTATTTTATATTTCTTAAAACTTATTAAGAAAATATCTCAATAAGGGGTATTGACAATTATGCAATCTTATGATATTCTTTATTTGTAATTTAAATATTGCTTTTGTTCTGACGGATAATGTGAGTTTACACAGTGAACAAAAGTATGTTAGTAGCCGACCGTCTGGGCAATAAAAGTAACGCTTTTGTTGTCCTTTTTTGTGCGAAAAATACTATGCTATTTTTTTAACACAGCTATTGACACATCTATACTGATATAGTATACTATTAGTTAGCAAATGCTAATTGATAAAAGGAATACGGAGGATAAAATGAATTTTTCAAAAGGATTTAAAGCTGGAGTTTGGGAACAAGAAATTAATGTTGCAAACTTCATCAAAGAAAACTACACACTTTACACTGGTGATGATTCTTTCTTAGCAGACCCAACAGAAAGAA
>JAWXUP010000083.1:0-9636 GCA_044426345.1 Clostridia bacterium
ATTGGTATAATAATATTCGTATCCATGGTACTTTAGGTTATCTTTCACCATCCGAATTTGAAAAAAGAAATCTAATTATTGAAAAGCTCTAAGTTGTACTATTTTAAGTTGACATATCCTATATTACGGAGATTAAGCGATGAAAAATAGCTTTCAACCACTCAGCCACAGCGATTGCACCATCTTAATTTTAGGCTCGCTACCTGGTGAAATCTCTTTACAGCAACAACAATATTACGCACACCCACGCAACGCTTTTTGGAAAATTATGTTTGAGATTTTAGGCGAGGAATTTTCCGATGATTACGACAAAAGAAAAGCAATGCTACTGAAAAACAACATTGCTTTGTGGGACGTGATTGAGTCAGCCAACCGAAAAGGTAGCCTTGATAGCGACATTCGTGATGTTGTGGTTAATGATTTTGACGGGTTTTTTAAGGAACATACTAAAATTGAGAAAATTATCTTAAATGGTGGTAAGGCGAGTTCACTTTTTAAGAGATACTGCAAAAATATTGATATTCAGGCTTTTTCGCTACCTTCTACAAGTCCTGCAAATGCGAGAATGAGTTTTGAGGAAAAACTTGAAGTTTGGCGAGAAATTATATTGAAATAGATAAACTCCTTACTGGCTTTTAGTGGCTGGTAAGGAGTTTACTTATAGTTTTCTTTTAATTCGCAGCTGGACAATCCCCCAACAGTGTTTTTTTGTCTATGTTCAAACTTAAATATCTCGACATTTCAACATTCACTAAATTTTCACATTTTTCGAAGATTTCATATTTAATGCCATATGCTTTTGATTTACACAAAGCTCCATTTGCTTCTATCTTTAAATTATCTGGCAGTTTAATCGACGTTAGACTGGTGCATTCAAAAAAAGCGTGCTTGCCTATAAAATCAACGCGTTCTGGGATTTTTATTTCTTGCAATTTTTCGCACGACAGAAAAGCACACTCACCTATTTTTTCCAAAGTTGACGGCAGTTTTACAAGCTGAAGATTACTACAGCTAGAAAAAGCATATTCGGACAATTCTTTCAAGCCTTCTGGCAGTTCTATTTCTTGCAAGTTTTCAAATTTTCCAAATTTAATTTCTCCGATATAGTTTATTTTTTTAGGAAATATGAATTTTTTTATATTCTTACAAGAGCAAAATGCCGAATTACCTAAATATTTCAAATTTTTCGGCAAAATAACTTCTTCAAAATTGATACATTGTGAAAATGCACTATCGCCGATTTTTTCCAGTGCCTCTGGAAAGTTAATAGCTTTCAAATTTGTGCATTCACAAAACGCATAATCACCTATTTCTTTAATGCTTTCAGGTAAAACAATATTTTCTAAACTTTCGCAATTATTAAATGTAAAATCATCAATTCGTGTTAAATTTTCTGGCAATTCAATCTCTTTTAACTTTGCAAAATTTTTAAATATTATTTTCTCAAAATCTCTTACTGTTTTCGGAAATTTTATCTTCTCTAAATTATCACAGCCATTAAGAATATAATCACCGATTTTTTGCAGATTTTTGGGGAATTCTATCTGCTCCAAATTTTCGCAGTTTAAAAAAGCCATATCACCAATTTCTACCAACGTGTCAGGAAGTTTTATACTTTTAATGCTAGTATTTTTCCAAAAAGCCCTCGGATTTATCTTTTTCACACCATCGCGTATTATTACATTCTCTTCTTGTGTTTGATAGTTAAAAATTGTATCATTTAAGATAAATATTTCTGAACTTTTAATAATGCAACCTGTAAGCTCAACATTTTTATCAAACGAGCTTCCATAATCGCTAATATTTACAGAAATCAAGCTTTCCGGTAAATTCACTTTTTGCAAGTTGCAATTATAAAAAGCCTGCTTATCAATTATTTTTAAGCCATCTGGCAGTTCAATATTTGTCAAATTTTTACAACCCGAAAAAGCATTCTTCCCGATATATTTTAAATTTTCAGGGAATTTAATTTCAGTCAAACTTGTGCAACCACCAAACGCGAAAGAATTCATAGAGCGCAAGCTATTGGGCAATTCAACCTCTTTAAGTTTCGTAAAATTATAGAATGTCATATTGTTTATTTTGATACAATTTTTAGGTAATGTTATTTTTTCGATATTAGGGCATTTTTCAAAAATCTTCACTTGATTGCAATTTAATATCTCTGGAAAAGTCACTTCCTTTAAATTAGTGCAGTTTTCGAAAACATGTATATCTAAATAATCAAGCTCTAGCGGCAATGTAATACTCTCTAAACTAGTGCAGTTTGCAAACGCATTATGTTTAATCGATTGCATTTTATCTGGAAAAATCACTTTTTTCAAATTGCTACAATCAGCAAATGCACTATACCCTATTTTTTTCATCGTTTCTGGTATCTCGATAGTTTCGATGTTTTCAGGATACATAAAAAGTTTGTAACAAATTTCCGTAATTCCATAAGGAATGATTATATGCTTATCTTTAAGATTGCACGAATATAGGCAAGTTCCTTCTATCCTAAATCCTTCTTTGTTCAATTCCACTCCCCCTTAAAACTTAGATTTTGCAAAATATATCTCAGCTTGCTCGTTTTTCCCTAGCTCAAAATATATATTTCCGATTTTTTCATATGTTTTCATCGTTTTTTTATGATAATTCCCCAAAAACTTTTGCCTTATATTCAGACATTTCTCTAAATATTTAATCGCTTTTTTAGGCTTGTAAGTTTCATAAACTTCTGCCATATCGTAAAAAACACTTGCTACATCATCGGTGTCTTCACGCTCATAATCGCCGTATTTTTCAAGATATAATTTCAGTGCTTTCTTGAAATAGTACATTTTTTTAAACGAGCTTTCCTCGTAATATTTACCAAAACCCACACAAAATTCAGGCGTTATCCACTGGCTTTTCAAAGCGTTCTTATATGCTTTATCATAAGTAGAATAGTTTTTTCTTAATTCTATTTCAAATATGCTTTCAACGAGCTGATAAGTCCTATAATCCGTAATTTGAGCATCTCTTTCAAGTACTTCATTTGCTAACTCAAGCCCAAAATTCAAAAGCTGTTTTGCTTCACTATTATGACCTAAATACTCTGTAATATCAGCACTTTTTACAAATAATTGCAATCTTTGCAAATCATCTTGTTCCTCCACTTGTACAACTGCAATATACAATTCCAATGCTCTTTTTAATTTGTTCTCCATTTCATAAAGCATTGCTATATTAATGCCAATCCTCAGCATTTTTTCGATATCCACGTCAAATAAATTATCAAATATAGAAGTTTTTTCATCAATGCCTAAATTTTTATATAAACTGCTTGTAAAATCATACGAATTTTTAATATCATAGCACAAATTAATTATTGCAATATTTTTTTGCTTATCAGCATTTTTCGAGTATACTTGCTCAAATTTATCTATATATTCCATTGCTTTTGCATATTTTCGCGCTCTTCCATTAAATTCAATAGCATAATTTAAGATTTTTGCAAAAATTTCATTGTCTTGCGCAAGCTTAATTATATCATTTTTCAAACAATAATTTAATGTATATAAGCCTATTTCTTGCAATTTTCTTCTGCGTACAGTTTGCTCTGATTTGTCAAATTCTTCGCTCAAATTCAGCACAAACTTATTATCAATACAGACTTGTGATAATAAGTTTTTCTGCATCACAGATGATACCACCTGATGCATCAAAATCACATCGTCTTTTAGCGAAACCCAACCTTTATTGCAAAGTGAATTTATGTCGTCATAAGTTTCAATTTCCAACCATTTTTTCAAGTCGCTTTTTTGAACACCTATGTGTGGCAATATCGTCAAATGCATTAAAATATTTTTTTCGCCATCTGTCAAATTTGAAACATCAAATGTTTTTTGCAAAATAATTTCAGCCGGCTCGTTTATAACCTGTCCATCTTTTTGAAATACTATTTTTTCCTTTGCAAACGCAAAATCATCGTCTTGCGCGAACTTATGTATTATACTTTCTGCTTGTGTTTTATCTGTTTGTGACAGCGATTTTGCCAAAATCTCAAGCGTTATCGTGTGACTGTCAATTTTTTCGATAATCTTAAATATATCATCTTGAACTTCATTTTGTAGTTCAAATTTATAGTGATGCACGAATAATTCATACGCATTTTGAGCATCTTCAAACTTTTCAACCTCTATTTGATAGATTTTATCGCTCACAAAGTCAAAATTGCATCTCGTAGTTAAAATAAATTTTGCGTTTATATAAGCTATAAAATCAAAAAAACTTTGGTCTTCGATTGTGTTTAGCGTGTCGATTATGAATAGCGTACGCTCATCTGAAAGTTCACGAAGTTTGGCACATTTATCTTTGAAATATTTTTCATTGTCATTGTCAAAACTATCTATGCTCAAAGCATTTATCGGCATTTGTGCATCGCTTATAATAAGATTTTTCATACTGTCCTGATAGCTTAAAAAAACGATATTGTTATATTCACTTTGATAAGTTTCAGCGAATTTTTCTGCAATAGATGTCTTGCCTATGCCGCCAAGACCTCGCAAAGCTATGCAATTTTTCTCGCGAATTTTTTGTGAGATTTCGTTTATATATCGTTCTCTACCGATAAAAAACTTATCATTTTTCTTGAAAGTTGAAATTATAAAATGACGTTTTGCATCGGCTAGTTCTAGTATTTTTTCAAGCTGATGTATCAGCTCATCATCAGTTTTATAGCGCTCGTATTTCGATATTTTCAGCGTTTTATTGAACAAGGCTTGAATTTCACGCAAAATTTTTCTATCTAATTTCAAAAACACTGGACTTACATCGTCAAACTTCACTTTTCTGCCTTTTTGCATACTTGCAAGTTTTGGAAAGGTTTTTGTGATATATTCGTACAACATAATGCCGATTGGATAAAAATCTGCTTGAATATCTATATCATCATACGAAGTTTTGCCAGATTTAAAGCTTTCTTGTTCGTGTGGCGAATACCCAAAAGACGTTGACACTCGGTATTTTTTTATCAGCAAGTCATCTTTTGCAACAACCGTGTCAAAATCGAATAATTTCACTAGCTGGTTGGTTTCTTTTAGCACAAAAACATTGCTCGGCTTTAAATCTAGGTGCAAATATCCATGCCCGTGGTATAATTTCAGTGTTTTTGCTATCGAAAGTAAGATTTCCACCATATCTTTCATCGAAAGTGCATCATTTTGCAGAAGTTTTTGCAGGCTATCGCCGTTATCAACCGACATTACTATATATTCGGTGTTATTTGCACTAAAAATATCATATGCATTTGAAGTTGCATTACCTGTGTCTTGCTCTTCGTTAAAGAAATTTTGCAGTTTGTATGCGTTTATAAAATCTTCTCTATAAGTTTCAAACTCTTGCTTAGAGTTGGCATCTACATTCAAAACATCATCTACTTCTCTGGTTATCTCGCAAAAAATAGGATATAATTCTTTAATTAGCACTGAATGTTTCAAATAGTGGCTATCGAAATAATAGCCACTATACACAATACAACTGCCACCCTTTGCATAGATTTTTTCTATGTAATAAGCTTGCTTTTTGCTAGTTAAATACTGATTTTTCATTGGTTTCTGCATAATTCACCTCGCTTTAATCATCTTCAAGTTCTAGTACTTCCGCTATAATTGCTTGAATAGCTTCCAAAGGTTTTAGACCTGCATCTTGCAGTTCTACCGATAAAATAAACATCAAGTCATAAGGATTTGTATAATAAAGCTGCCCGAAACCAAAATCTTCTAGCATTGCGTTAGTATCTACCATAAACGTTTCATTATTGTCAAAATTGCTTTTATCTAAATCTGAATCTCCCCAAAATTCGAAAAATTTAAGCACAATAAAAATGTTTCTAAGCTTGTGAAAGCTTATTCGCTCGCTACTTAGCGTGTCATTTTTAATGTCATCAAGTTTTGGAAGTTCGCTATAAAGATAGGCGCGAATATATTCCATGCGTGTGATTTTTTCAAGCTTTTTCATATGGCTAATCGATAATTTTTCTTTGTCTTTCTTTTTAATTTCCGGAACTAACATACTATACAAATGCACTGTTCCGCCTCTACTTTGCCCTTTACTCTCTAAATAATTCTCATCTTTACTTATGCGCTCTGAAAGAATACGCTTGAGCTCTATTATCTCTTCAATGCAATTTTGTCGAACCTGTATTTTGTCTATAGCTTGACAACCACGTGCAATTCCAACGATATCTTGCTCTTTTATGTCGCTTGAACTAATATTTTCTCGCATATACATCGTTTCTTTCAAGAAATCGCTCGCATTTGAACTTTCCTTGCTATAAACTTCGTTTAACAGTTCTATAGCTTTTGAAAATGGCAAATTATTTTTCAAGCAATAATGAAAAATGCAGTCTTTCGCCTCTCGTATGAAAAATCTATCGAGATATACCTTTTGGAAAAACTCTAACGCTTGCGTGTAATCCATTTCAAGAGCAAAGCAGATTAAAAACGCATTGTCACGGTCTTTGTCTTGGTGGGTTATAAAATTTGTCGAATTGTCGCCATCTACGCCGAACCATTTTTTGATTTTATCCTTATTTGGTATGTTAATTTGCGCTAAAACCTGCTCGTAATCAGTTTCAGGTAGACTTTCTGGTCGTGCTGTAATTTGGTTTATTTTATCTTCCATGTATTTTGCAAATCTATCTTGCGTACCACGTTTAGAGTAGTCGCTCATTTTTGATATAGCGTTTTGCAGATATACCGAAAAATTACGTTTTTCGTAAACTGTGTCTAAAATTTCGTCAACACTATAATTTTCCATTTCAGCACCATCTAAATATGCAATTATAAGTTCTGATGTCACTTTTCTTGTAATTCCCGCTTCAAACATAGTTTTCTCCTATTCTATACATAAAATTCTTTACCATCTTGCAATCTAATACAACCCAAAATATCGCTTGTTTTTTGGCAAGTATTGCAATTAACATTTATAAAATTCTTGCCAGTGTAAATTTTTCCACGGCATTTTTCATCAATTAAAAACGTCGGCGTGTGACCGAAAATCAATGTTTTATCGTCAAAATACTCATTTTTCTCATCAAACTCACCACAAACTATTTGCGACGGTGTGTACTGCTCTATTTTTTTATCTTGCTCAAAATTTCCTAAAGCGCTGTGCGTTAGCAGATATTTTGTGCCACTTACCGTAATTTCTCGATACAACGGCATTTTTTCGACATATTGCAAGATTTCATACTGTTTTTGCATCGACAGCTTACAAAACTCGTCAATCGTTGTCACTCCGTCGCTGATTTTCCAGTCATCAAACAGCATTGCCTTAAAAATATTCTTACGAAAATCGCTTACTCCATGAAGTATAAATTTTGAAAAAATCTTTAAAAACATTAGCTCGTGATTTCCCATAATGCAGTGTACATTGCTATGTTTTTTTATGTCTAGCATCAATTTAATGGGTCGCTCGCCTCTATCTAAGATGTCGCCAAGAATATACATTTCGTCGGTTTCATTAAAATTTATTTCTTGCAAAAGTTTTTGCCACTTTTTTAAATTTCCATGTAAATCGCTTACAACATAGGTCATTTTTACTCCAATCTAGCAATAGCTTAATGTGGAATCAATAGAAACTAGCGAGAAAAATCTGTCGCCTGCAAGTTTTTTTATCGTACATAAAACCGATTGGCCTTCTTGTAGCAATAAAAAATCATAAGCAAATGCTCTCTCTCCGTTGTCAAGCTCAATATAAACACCTTTTTGGGTTTTTGCAATGACAACGCCTAAACAGCTGTCGAGTCTTTGATAAGTAGAATTTTTCATGTTTTCTTCCTCCTGTCAATTTTTTTGTTGATTTAATAATACAACAAGCCAAAATTAAAACAGGGAAAATTTCTCCTTAAAACAAAATCCAAAATTATGTATAATATGTGTTCATTATACACCTTTTCGATGTTTCTATCAAGCTTTGCTCTATCAATTCATGCTATGCATATTTTAAAAGTAATCAGCTTAACCTTTAAAGTTAAGCTGAAAACATATTACAATTTTATCCTACAACGCTTACTGTCCATTGTTGATAGCTTGAACCTGTATAGGTTGAAACATATACATTTGAGTTGTTTTTCTTACTGCTAACTGTAAAAGCAAGGCTTGTATCTTTTACTAGTATTTTGTACTTTCCACTGCTAAGTTTTACGAATTCAAAAGACTGTGCTTCAGCATCATTTGCTGTATATAAATCTGCATTACAACCAGATGTTAAAATCCAACTACCGCTAACTTTTTTGCGATATACATCTATAACTTTTCCGTAGCCATTGCTTGACGATAACGGATAAAGGCTCATAGAGCCGTCAGAATTGACCACTACGCGCATATCTTGCTCCGGACTATTATCAAGACTCCAAAGGCATAAGTTCGTCATATTCGAATTATTGCCGTTGTACACGTTCCAGGCGTAATTTCCATTTGTAATTCGTATTATATCTCCTGTTTTAAATTCTGATGAAGTTGATGTCGTTGTCGTACTAGAACTACTTGATGAACTTGAAGAACTAAATGCGCTATTTGTATAATGAACTATGTATCCATAACCAATGTCCCATAAAAGTGGATCGGTCATTTTGCTTGCAAGTGTTGATTTTGATATTGTTTGGTTCCAGCGAATTATGTTATCATTATAAGCGTTACAATCGGCGTATGTTATCGTATTTCCACTTATACCTGTAATGAAAATCGAGTGGTCGTAGCTTGTTGCGTTTCTAAATCTAACAACGTCACCTACGCAAAGCTCGTCTATTTTTGAATCAGAAGATGTAGCTGATATTTTTTCATAGCCACTTGCATTGCCATTTTGACAATCTATGCCGTAAACTTGATACGTCATCCATCTAGCAAAACCTGCACATTGCCAACCAACAACACTTCCGTTTACTTTGTACTCATATTTCCAAGTACCTGTTGGGTAACTTGATTGTGCGCTTGATATTTTATTGTAGAAGGTGCTTGACGAAATATAGCTCGCTGCAAAAGCCTGTGGAACTAAAGAAATAGCTAACGCTAGTGCAAGTAAAAGATTTGTAAGTTTTTTAAATTTTTTCATATAATTCTCCTTATGTATGTTGTTTTCACTTAGTTGTTTTACTTATAGGTGGCGAAAGCTAATGTTTTCGCCGACCTTCTTTGTATAAATAGATTTTAAAAATCAACTTATCCTCCTATCTGCTTTTTCCAACGTAGTTTCCGTGTTTATCGTAGTGGTCTGTGCGAATTTTTTTGCCGTCCCATGCGCTGTATCTTTCTACTGAACTACCTGTTTTTTTGCCGCCGTAATAATGGTCTTTGTGTGTTTCTCTTCCGTCCCACATGCTATATCTTTGTACTGTTTCGTGTTTTTTCATATTTTTTCTCCTTTATAATGTAAATGGTTGATGTGAATGTGTGTGAAGGTTTTTTGCCGTCGTTTTTGTTTTCTCATATCCGTTTTCTCCTTTGTTTTTCTATATACCCATTATGCCACACTAAATTTTCATCTCTGAGAAAATTTCTCTCCGTTTTTATTTATCTAATATCATCTCGCTTTCCCTTCGTTTTCTATGTACCCATTATGCCACACTAATTTTTCTTCGCTGGGAAAATTTCTCTCCGTTTTTATTTATCT